>JBJELP010000239.1:0-1874 GCA_051879215.1 Lachnospiraceae bacterium | reverse complement strand
ACTTTTGAAATGCCGATGCTTTTAGCGGCTGCAGGAACAGGAAGTCAGTCCGTATCGATTACAAGAGGCAGCTGGTATCATTATGCTGATTATGGATTAGGTTCTTACATTACAGCACCATATTATGTGTCCTGGGGTGGAATCAAAGCGACAGCATATTGTGTCCAGCCATCTAAGAATGGCCCGGATGATGGTACGTATACTATCACAAAATTATCCGATGGAAAGACTCTGGCAAAGGTCTGCTACTATGGAACAAAAGCCAGTGACGAGAATGGATTCTTTGATGAAAAGCATCCGGATTTCTCAGCCGGAAAGAGGTTTATCATCACACACATTGCGGCAGCTTACGCTAATGGATCCAGTGACTGGGATTCCGGTACGAATGCAACCGGACGGTCTCTTGCCATGGAGCTATACAATTACTGTATTAATATGCCGGATATCCCGGATGTGGATATGAGCTTTTCTGATAGTGATGTGAAAGCCTATGTGGAAGGAAATATCCAGAGAACAAAGACAATCACATTCAAAGCAGATGAATTGCAGACCATTACTTTTAAGCTTCCGGCAGGTGTCAAACTGGTAAATGTGACTACAGGAAAAACCAGTGCTGCAGGTGCGAGCGTTGAAATCTGCGGTGGAACACAGTTCTATCTTACTGCCCCGCTTTCCCAGGCTGAGGATGTGAGTGCTTCATTCTCATCAAAGATGAAAGGAAGCATCGATAAAGAGTATTCAGCCTATAAGATTACGACAGGATCTTCTACACAGGATCTGGCACTGGTATTTGGAGAAGGTGTCGGCAATGAGAAGTATGTGGATTTTAAAGTAACATGGACAAAAGAATGTTATGTTTCCATCGTGAAGAAAGACAGTGAGACATCAAATACTCTGGCCGGTGCAGTTTATGGTATTTACAGCGATGCTGCATGTACACAGCTGATCAAACAGATGCCGGCAACGGATGCCAATGGTGCATCAAAGGTTACGATTGAGAAGACACAGGAAGTTGTATATCTGAAAGAAATCTCAGTTCCAACAGGATATACGATTGATGCCAAAGCTTACAATGTAACATTGAATATCGGAAAAACAACCAACATGAACGTGACCGATAAACGAGTAACAGCAACGCTTTCCCTTCATAAACAGGATGCTGAGACAGGAAATACTCCTCAGGGTGATGCAACTCTGGAAGGTGCTGTCTATGGATTATTTGCACGTGAGGATATTGTACATCCGGATGGAAAAACAGGTATCCTTTATAAAAAAGGAACCCAGATCACATCCCTGACTACAGATAAAAACGGACAGGCTTCGGTTTCCAATTTGTATCTGGGAAAATATTATTTTAAAGAGCTGACTCCTCCGGTTGGATATCTGCTGGATCAGGAAGAACATGAGGTAGACTGCTCTTACGAAGGTGCAAATGTACCAGTTGTAGAAAGAAAAGCAATTTCCAAAGAAGATGTGATCAAACAGCCATTTCAGATTATCAAGGCAGCGAATAACGGGAAAACAGATGCCGATCTTTTGAAAGGTATTGGTTTCTCTGCCTGGCTGGCAAGTGATCTGAAAGTAAAAGCAGATGGGTCTTATGATTTCTCTTCTGCGAATCCAGTTGTTATCACAGCAGATGGAAAAACAGAGATGTTTACAGATGAAAAGGGTTATGCCTGCTCTATTCCACTTCCGTATGGAACATACGTGGTAAAAGAGACAACCAGTAAACACAACTATGAACCGGTGGATGATTTTATCGTTACAATCAATGAGAATCATCCGGATACTCCGCAGGTATGGCGTGTACTTCTGGATAAGGAATTTGAGGCAAAGCTGAAGATCATCAAGAAAGATGATGAAACAAAGAA
>JBJELP010000238.1:5672-7654 GCA_051879215.1 Lachnospiraceae bacterium | reverse complement strand
AACAAATATAACATATCAGAAAATCTGACAGATAGCATTGATTCTGAAATTGTAGATTCCAGTGCATATGCGTTCTCTACTCAAAAAGGAAGCTTTCTGCATGAGGAGAGAAGAAATTATAAAGATTCTGTGTTTGTTGATCTGTTTTACACAGATGAAACTGCAGGCGAGAATCTGCTGAGTCTGTACAATGCCCTGTATGATGACTCCCTGACGGACATTCATGCACTGAAGGGTGTACGTCTTGAGAATGTACTGTATATGCCCTTTGCCAACGATATTGCTTTTACCGTTGAATCAAAAAAGATCATCCTGGGTGAGCATCAGAGTACATTGAACAGAAATATGCCTTTGAGATGTCTTTTGTATGTGGCCAGGGAGTATGAGCAGTTGGTCCCGGTCAGAAAAAGATTCCGAATGAAAGCAGCACAGATTCCAACGCCTTTCTTCATTATCTTCTACAATGGAAAAGCAGAGCAGGAGAAAGAAACAATACTGCGACTGTCCGATGCTTTTCAGGAGAAAAATGATTCGGGCACATATGCACTGGAACTGGAAGTACGAATGCTTAATATTAATCCCGAAGCAGGTCATCCAATATTGGAGAAGTGTCCGGTATTAAAGGAGTACAGTGAGTTTGTGGAGCATGTTCGGTCTTATGGAAATGACAAACAAAAGCTGACGAAAGCAGTAAAAGAATGCATCAGGAAAGGAATCCTGTCAGAATATCTGAAGCGGAAAAGCAGGGAGGTAATCAATATGCTGATTGGTGAATATGATTACGAGATGGATATGCAGGAAAAGCAGGAAGAAATGAGAGAAGAGATGCAGGAAAAGATGCAGGAGGCATTGGAGGCATTGCGGAAAGAACTAACTGCTGAAGCAGAGAAAGCGGCAGCGGAGGCAGCAGAGAAAGCAGCAGCGGAGGCAGCGGAGAAAGCAGCAGCAGAGGCAGCAGAGAAAGCAGCAGTAGATACTTCTAAAACGCTTCTTTGTTCTCTTGTTCGAAAAAACCTGCTTTCTGTCAGTGAAGCAGCTGCAGAAATGGGTGTATCAGAAGAGACATTCCTGAAATGGATGACTGAATAAGGAGGTATTCCTATGAAACGATCCATGCTGTTTTTTTCATTACTTGTTGCTGCATCCCTTTCCGGATGCAGTCACGGAAACAAACCGTTGGAATCAACCGAAATAGTGAAACCGACACAGGAAACAAAGGTGCAGGAAACCACTGAAATACCTGCCGAATCTTCCAGTGAAAAGGCGATTTCAGAGGATGGATGGAAGCAGGCTTATATTGATTATATCAATGGTAACAGAAATACAACCGACACGCTCAGCGGTTCGGATATGGAAATTTATAAGCTGGTCGATATCAATGGTGATCAGATTCCCGAGTTATATATTAATTTCGGAACCACTGCCGGCGGAGATATAATCAGCACTTTTTATAATGGAACAATAGTGGAACAGACCATCTGGAATTACGGATTTTCGTATATCGAAGGTCAGAATCTGTTCAGAGATTCCGGTGGACACATGGATGAATATTATGACAGAATTTATGACATTGAAGACGGAACATTTGTTTTGCTCCATGAGGGAGAGTACGGTGCTGCTGACAATGCCAGTGTTCAGTTCGATTCCAATGGAGAGCCCATATACCAGTACACCTGGGACAAAAAGGATGTGTCCTCTAAAGAAGAGTATCAGAACCTGCTTCAGGCAGTTTACGATACGGATCAGGCGGTCAGCCCTTTTGATGGTGCTGAATATGACAGCAAAGCCGGACGCTATGTGGGAAATGGATTGTGTGATTATCAGGAGATTATTGATGCCATCAATTCGTATTGATATTCTGAATCCGTTTTCATAATTCTGCAGATCGGGCGCCGATTCTCTGCAAAGGTTGATTTCAAAATAATTGAAGGCTGCTTCCGTATTTGTGCTTACAAAACACAAGTACGGAGACAGCCTGTTTT
>JBJELP010000238.1:0-5572 GCA_051879215.1 Lachnospiraceae bacterium | reverse complement strand
AAGGCTGCTTCCGTATTTGTGCTTACAAAACACAAGTACGGAGACAGCCTGTTTTTTTATCCGATAATTCCTGTGGACTGCAGGAACAGAGCAAACATCATTACGGGAACCACGTATCGGCTCATTACACGATAGAGCTTTTTGCGGTGGAAGTTTTCTCCATTTCTCTCCATTTCTTCAATGACATAATCGGGTGTCACGATCCATCCGATCAGAATGGTGGACAACAGGGCGATAAAGGGCATCATGACACTGTTGCTGATGTAATCCATGATGTCCAGCAGTTGACCTGTTGAACCATTGGGGAGCTGAACTTCAAAATAGAAAATACTGTAGCCCAGAGAAATGACTGCGGATGCAGCCAGATAGATCGCTGACAGAACGAGAACTGTTTTTTCCCGGCCTGTGTGAAAGATGGCCATGCAGTTGGCAGTGATGGATTCCAGTACGGAAATACAGGAAGTCAGCGTAGCAAAGATCGCGCTGATAAAGAACAGAATGCCGACCACAACACCGGCCTTTCCCATAGCAGCGAAAACCTTGGGCAGGGAGATGAACATCAGGCTGGGACCTGCACTCATACCTTCTGTACCGGAAAAAACATACACGGCGGGAATGATCATGGCACCTGCCAGAAGAGCCACGCCGGTATCGAAGAATTCAATCTGTCGAACTGCTGTATTCAGGTTCACTTCCGGTTTTACATAGGAACCGTATGTAATCATAATACCCATGGAAACACTCAGAGAGAAGAACAGCTGACTCATGGCATCCAGAAGAATCTGGAAGAAACGTTTTACTGTCAGTCCTTCAAACTGCGGAGTCAGGTAATAAAGGAATCCATCAAAACCGGTACGGAGCTGACCGGAAGCATCGGTGTGCCGGAGTGTTACGGAGTAAACGGCAATGACCACTACCAGCACAAGTAAAATTGGCATCATACAGCGGGACACCCGTTCAATCCCACCTTCCACACCGTTATAAACAATCAGAGCGGTTACCGCCATGAACAGCAGGGAAAATACCACAGGAGCCACAGGGGAAGTGATAAATGATGTAAAGTAATCATCCTGGGCAGCCTGTTCGGCCTGACCGGTCAGATAGACTACAGCATATTTGGTAATCCATCCACCGATGACGGTGTAATAGGTCATGATCAACATCGGTACGATAAAGGTCAGAATACCAAGAAATTTCCATCTGGGATTCATTGTGGTGTACGCACCGATGGCGCTTTGTTGTGTACGGCGTCCAATTGCAATATCTGAGACCAAAAGAGTAAAACCAAAGGTCAGCACCAGAATCAGATACAGCATTAAAAACAGACCTCCGCCGTCTTTTGCAGCCAGATACGGAAAGCGCCAGAGGTTTCCGACACCTACCGCACTTCCGGCTGCAACGAGGACAAAACCGATTTGTCCTGAGAAGTGATTCGATTTCTTTTCCATAATTGAAACTCCTTGTTTTTTTACATTTCCTCTGGTAATCCGAAGAACGCTGTATTAGAATAACATAGGATAATCCATCAGTAAAATGAATGATTTTACTGTCCCCCATAAATTTTTTTAATGAGGTAGTTTTTGTGCGTGAACATAAGGATCGTTATGATATTTTTTTAAAAGTCTGTGAAACCGGTAGCTTTTCCAAAGCGGCAGAGGCATTGAATTATACCCAATCCGGTATCAGCCAGATGATGGCAAGTCTGGAAGAGGAACTGGAAGTCCAGCTTTTTGCCCGGATTAACCGGGGAGTCACTCTGACGGACAACGGAATACGGCTGCTGCCTTACATCAGGGAAATGGCCAATCAGAAAGCAAGACTCCGGCAGGCGGCGTTCAATATTAACCATAATGTGGAAGGAAAGCTGCAGGTGGGCAGTTTTTCCAGTGTGACTACTTTATGGATGCCCGAAGTCATCCATTATTTTAAGAAAAATTATCCGAAGGTGGATGTGGAAATACTGGATGGCAATTATGATCAGATCCGTGACTGGATTATTCACGGACAGGTGGACTGTGGCTTTTTATCCTCCATTGTGGCGGATGACCTGAAGTTTTATCCCTTATGGGATGATCCCCTTTGTGCCGTATTTCCGGAAAATCATCCACTGGCTGAAAAAGAGAGTGTGACTCTTCCCGAACTGTTCCGGTATCCGCTGATTATTGAGACACCGGGCTGTGATAATGACATTCAGCATCTCATGAGCCGATGTCCGGTTAAACCGGAAATTGCATACAGCTTTCGGGATGATACGATTATCATGGCATTTGTCCGAAACGGTCTGGGTGTAACCATTTCGCAGGAACTGGTTATGAAAGCTTTTGCACAGTCCGGCGTGGTGTCACGGCCGCTGAAACCGGCCTGCTGCCGGACCATTGGTCTGGCATTTTCCAAAACACCGAATTCGGTGGTATCGCAGATGCTGCTGGAGTATCTTCAGAAGGAGCGTGGGTAAGGATAGCTGTTTTCATCCAACAGGACTCATTTGATCTTTTTTACAAAAATAAAAAGATTAAAGAAATTTTTTTGTGTAAAATTGCTTTTGAAACGGAATAAAAAACATTTTATAATAACATTACAACGAGCAGCATATACGCGTAAGACCAGTTGCGCCTATGCTGCTCTTTTTATGCACAGAAACCATTCACTGAATCAAAAGAGCTGCAGTAAGGAGAGAGTTTTGTGAAATATAAAATTGGAGAGTTCATCAGCAAACCTGTTACCGGTGTGTGTAAAGTGGAGGACATTCTGCATCCGAAGATGGATGGAGTGAAAAATGATGCCTTATATTATTTACTGATTCCCATTGAAAACAGCAGAGAAAAAATCTATATTCCGGTTACGTCATCAAAATACAATCTGAGACCGTGCCTGACTGCAGAAGAAGCCTGGGATCTGATTAAAAAAGTTCCTGCAATTCAGGAACTGCAGGTTGATAATGAAAAGCAGCGGGAACAGATCTACAAAAATGAGATCAGATCAAATGATCCGGAAGCATTGATTTCCCTTATTAAAATGATCTATCATCGAAAAATGGATCGGGTCAGCCATGGGAAAAAGATCATTTCATTGGATGAAAAGTATTTTGAAATGGCAGAAAATCTGTTATATATGGAACTGGGCATGGCACTTGGAAAGCCCAAACAGGATATCTGTCAGACAATTATTGATTATCATGATCAAAGCTGATTTTTCTCTTAGTCAGAGAAGATTATTTTCGTAAAAAAGCGTGTGGCCATTGGCGTAAATCCAGCATTCGTCAGGCTATACGCTTTTTTTATGCAATCCCTTTTTACAGGGCAGGTGGCAACGCATGAAAAAAGGGAAAGGTGCGCTGCCTGCAGCTATTAAATGCGACAGTCCCTTTATTCAATAAATGAAATGGAAGGAGAATAAACTATTATGGAACATTCAAATCAATTTCTGGGAACAGAACCTGTTGGAAAACTCATGGGGAAATATGCAGTTCCCTGTATTATTTCCCTGCTGGTCGGTGCATTGTACAACATAGTTGACCAGATTTTTATTGCCAATGCCAGTTATCTGGGATCCTATGGCAATGCAGCCAATACGGTGGTCTTCCCGCTGACCGTGGTGGCACTTGCCATTGCTGTTATGATTGGTGATGGCTGCTGCGCTTTTGTCAGCATCAGCCTTGGTAAAAAAGAAATATCTGACGCGAAGAAAAGTGTTGGCAATTCGGTGTTGATGATGGTTATCAGCGGAGTCATTCTTGCTGCTTTTTATCTGCTCTTTTCGGAGCCGATTATAGCCATGTTTGGAGGAACCGTAAATGCAGAAACATTTCATCATTCCAGAGAGTATTTCTTTTATATCTCTTTGGGAATTCCTTTTTATATGTTTGGTCAGGCCATGAATCCGGTCATACGTGCAGATGGAAATCCACAGTTTGCCATGATATCCACCCTTACAGGTGCTGTTGTCAATATCATTCTGGATCCGATTTTTATTTTTGTATTCCGATGGGGTATGATGGGTGCCGCGACAGCAACTGTAATCGGTCAGGTTGTAACAGCGATTCTGGCAGTCTGGTATCTGCTGCATATGAAGATCGTCAGACCGGAAAAGGGAGATTTTCATCTTGCCGGAAAAGTCTGTAAAAAAACACTGATACTTGGAATCACCAGTTTTCTGTCACAGATCAGTCTTGTGGCCGCCATGGCTGCCATCAACAATATGATTCGAAAATACGGAGCCATGGATCCGGTATTTGGTCAGGAGCAGTATGCACAGATCCCCATGGCCGTTGTCGGAATCGTTATGAAATTTTTTCAGATAGTCATTTCCATTGTGGTTGGTATGGCAGCAGGCTGCATCCCGGTTGTGGGATTCAACATGGGAGCAGGAATGAAACTGCGTGTTAAAGAACTGTTTACAAAGCTGCTGACAGCAGAGGCATTTACTGGTCTGATAGCGTTAATTCTTGTGGAATGCTTCCCAAAGCAGTTGATTGGTATTTTTGGTGCAGCAAATGAAAGTATCTATTATACAGAATTTGCAGTCAGGGCATTCCGCATCTATCTTTCCATGATGATTTTCGCCTGTGTTAATAAGGCATGTTTTATTTTTCTGCAGGCCATGGGAAAAGCTTTGGCATCTACACTGCTGTCTCTGATTCGTGAGGTTGTTTTCGGAGTGGGATTTGCTCTTATTCTGCCTTTGTTCTGGGGACTGGATGGTGTTTTGTATTCCATGCCCCTGTCGGATTTTATCACTTTTCTGATTGCTGCATATCTGATTTGCAGAACCTATTCGGAACTGAATCTAAAAGATGCAGACATTTTTCCGGTTCCGGTGCAAAATGAAAAGTAATTGTCACTGTTTCTGTAAAATGGTACAATAAGCATTGATTTGAATCAGAGTCAACGTTAGGAATATGTAAAAAGAGAAAAACAGAAGCTTTTGCTGAAGGAGTGTAAGATGGACACAGTATATTACCACCTTCCCGGACTATTTGAATTTTATGAATTGTATCGTGTGTTCCTGCCATTATACCGGGAACACCGGGAATATTTTTATGATTGGTGCGAGATCGGTTCCATCTATGGAGCACCGGCAGACTGTATCTGGGGTGGAGGCCGTGTGGGATTCGGGGATGCGGATCCCCGGGAAGTGCTTTCCCTGATGCAGGAATATGGGATTTCAGCCAGGCTGACCTTCAGCAACTCCCTGCTCCGGAAAAAACATCTTTCTGACCGAAGATGTAACACCCTCTGTGCCTTATTTGAAGAAAACGGATCCGTTCAGAACGGTGTTATTATCCATTCCGATTTGCTGCTGGATTATCTGAAAACCAATTATCTAGGGTTCTACTATGTGTCTTCCACCACAAAGGTTCTGACGGATTTCGGGCAGTTTCTGGATGAGGTTAACCGGGAGGATTTCCGCTATGTCGTACCGGATTTTCGCTTCAACCGTTCCTGGGAACAGTTAAGCATGCTGTCAGGACCACAGAAGGATAAAGTGGAGTTCTTATGCAATGAATGCTGCCATATCGGCTGCAGGGACAGGAAACGCTGTTATGAAAATGTCAGCCGGAAAAGCCTTGGTG
>JBJELP010000237.1:0-7677 GCA_051879215.1 Lachnospiraceae bacterium | reverse complement strand
AGTTCTGCTGTATTATAATCAAGTATGCTCATCCGGCATTTCCGGGAGTCCGGTATTTGAGGGAAGGCGCCGGATTTCTGTGCAAGTGCATATAAGGATGAGCAATTTTCATTGTGAAGACCGGTGTGTATGCTATTTTATGTGCATCATACCAGGAACATGTGTCATCATGATGAAAAGCAAAACAGAATAAGGAAACAGGATTTCCGACAGGAAATCGAAGTATGAAGGGGAGACAGATGAATCTGTATATGAGTGGTCCGAAAACACAGGACGAAGAAGTGCTGCACGAAGAATGTGGTGTTTTTGGTATCTATGACCTGGATGGCGGCAGCGTGGCACAGAGCATATATTATGGTCTGCTGGCACTGCAGCACAGAGGACAGGAAAGCTGCGGTATTGCAGTGACAGATACATATGGACCGAACAAGGTCTATTCCAAAAAAGAGATGGGACTGGTGAACGAAGCATTTACCAGATCGGATCTGAAAGCAATGGAACAGGGAAATCTCGGTGTCGGACATGTCAGATATTCCACCGCAGGCAATTCCACCAGAGAGAATGCTCAGCCGCTGGTCATCAACTATTACAAGGGAACGATGGCGATGGCACACAACGGCAACCTGGTCAATACACCTCAGCTGCGGGAGATGCTGGCGAAAAACGGAGCGATCTTTCAGACGACTATCGATTCCGAAATCATTGCCTACATGATTGCCAGAGAAAGGGCGGAGCTTCCCACCGTGGAAGATGCGGTTGCGGCAGCCATGCGCAAGATGCAGGGTGCCTATTCACTGGTTATCATGAGCCCCAGAAAACTGATCGGATGCCGTGATCCCTATGGCTTCCGGCCGCTGGTAATCGGCAGACGCGGAAATGCATGGGTGCTGGCTTCCGAAACCTGTGCCCTGGATACCATCGGAGCGGTTTACGTCAGAGATGTGGAACCGGGTGAAATCGTTACCATTAATCAGAAGGGTGAGCTTTCTTCCGATAAGAGCATGTGCATTCCGAAGGAAAGACAGGCCAGATGTGTTTTCGAATACATTTATTTTGCAAGACCGGACTCCTATCTGGAGCAGGTGAGTGTATACCGGTCCAGACTGACAGCAGGAAGAATTCTTTTTGAGGATTCTCCGGTGGAAGCAGATCTGGTTGTGGGTGTACCGGAATCCGGCAATGCGGCAGCTCAGGGATATGCTCTGGCTTCCGGCATTCCTTACGGCACGGCTTTTGTGAAAAACAGCTACATAGGCCGTACCTTTATCAAGCCTTCTCAGAGTACCAGAGAGAGCAGCGTACACGTTAAGCTCAATGCATTAAAAGAAGCGGTAGCCGGTAAGCGGATTATCATGATCGATGATTCCATCGTCCGCGGTACAACCAGCGGACAGATCGTGAAGATGCTGCGGGACGCAGGTGCCGCGGAAGTACATGTCCGTATTTCATCCCCGCCGTTTCTGCATCCCTGCTATTTCGGCACGGATGTACCGTCAGAAGATCAGCTGATCGCACATAACCGTTCCGTGGATGAAATCTGCAGGCTGATTGGTGCCGACAGTCTGGCTTTCCTGAAGGAAGAAAGACTGATAGAACTGTCTGAAGGATTACCCATCTGTAAGGCATGTTTTAATGGCAGTTATCCCATCAAACCGCCGGAAGAAGATATCCGGGGAGAGTTTGAGAAGTAATATTATTTATATATACCGAAAGGAAAAGAAAGATGACAGACAGATATTCAAGCCCTCTTTCAGAGCGTTATGCAAGTAAGGAAATGCAGTATATTTTCTCACAGGACAAGAAATTCCGTACCTGGAGAAGACTTTGGGTTGCACTGGCCGAAGCCGAGTATGAACTCGGTCTTGACAGCATTACTCAGGAACAGATTGATGAAATGAAGGAGCATCTGGATGACATTAACTATGATGTTGCCAGAGAAAGAGAAAAACTGGTCCGTCATGATGTTATGTCCCATGTATATGCCTACGGACAGCTCTGTCCCAAGGCAAAGGGTATTATCCACCTGGGTGCCACATCATGTTATGTAGGTGACAACACAGACCTGATCATTATGGCAGAAGCACTGGAACTGGTGAAGAAGAAACTGGTGAATGTCCTGGCAGAACTGGCTAAGTTTGCGGATAAATACAAAGCACTGCCCACACTGGCATTTACCCATTTCCAGCCTGCCCAGCCCACCACTGTAGGCAAGCGTGCAACTCTGTGGATGATGGAACTGAAGCTGGATCTGGATGATCTTGAATATCTGATGGGCAGTCTTCGTCTTCTGGGCTCCAAGGGTACCACAGGTACACAGGCAAGCTTCATGGAACTGTTCAACGGCGACCATGAAAAGATCAAGGCTCTGGATCAGAAAATTGCAGAGAAGATGGGCTTCCCCGGCTGCTACCCGGTATCCGGTCAGACCTATTCCAGAAAGGTGGACAGCCGTGTATTAAGTGTGCTGGCAGGTATCGCCCAGAGCGCCCACAAGTTTTCCAACGATATCCGTCTTCTTCAGCATCTGAAAGAAGTGGAAGAACCCTTTGAAAAGAATCAGATCGGTTCTTCCGCCATGGCATATAAGAGAAATCCCATGCGCTGCGAACGTATGGCATCTCTGGCAAACTATGTAATGGCAGACATGATGAATCCCATGCTGGTGGCATCCACCCAGTGGTTTGAACGTACACTGGATGATTCCGCCAACAAGAGACTGAGCATTCCGGAAGCATTCCTTGCCATTGACGGTATTCTGGATCTGTACCTCAACGTGGTGGACGGACTGGTTGTTTATGAAAAGGTAATCCGTAAGCATCTGATGGCAGAGCTGCCTTTCATGGCAACGGAAAACATCATGATGGATGCAGTAAAGGCAGGAGGAGACCGTCAGGAACTCCATGAAAAGATCCGTACCCTTTCCATGGAAGCCGGTAAGAATGTCAAGCAGGAAGGTCTTGACAACAACCTGCTGGAACTGATCGCAGCGGACGAATCCTTCGGTCTGAATCTGGAAGATCTGCAGAAAGCCATGGAACCCAGCCGCTATACCGGCCGTTCCAAAGAACAGGTGGAAGAATTCCTGGCAGACGTTATCCAGCCCATTCTGGATGATAACAAAGACATCCTGGGCGTAAAGGCGGAAATCAATGTCTAAGAAAATCCGGCAGATTCTGGCATGGATTGCCATCCTTGCACTGGTGGGTCTCTATGTGGCCACGCTGATTTTCAGCCTGATCGGAAGTCCTTTTGCACAGAGGATGTTTCAGGCCTCGCTGATTGGTACCTTTGTCATCCCCATCATGATCTGGTTATGCATGATGGCACTGAAATGGTCAGAAGACAGCAGCGTTATCATTGATCTGGATGATGAGGAAAATCCGGAAAAGTAACAGCAAAATAGCAGTATATGAAATGTTTCTGAAAAGGGCTGCCGCATCTGCGGCGGCCCTTTTGGATTTATTGAGAACCCCTGCTGCAAATTTCAGGATTTCCGATTGATTTATTTTCTGCGATATTATATAATATTAGCGTTTCGCTATGCGTTTTTTACATCCGCAGCGAATTTTCATACATTTTGGAAATCTTTTGACAGGGATACTCTGTCAGGTTTGGAGGTAACAGTCAAATGGTAAGAGCAGTAGTAGGCGCAAACTGGGGCGATGAAGGCAAGGGCAAGATCACCGATATGCTTGCATCCGATGCAGATATCGTCATCCGTTTCCAGGGCGGCAGCAATGCAGGACATACAATTATCAATGATTATGGTAAATTCGCATTACATCTTCTTCCTTCAGGTGTATTCAATCCCAATACAACCTGTATTATCGGCAACGGTGTAGCGCTTAACATTCCGAAACTTTTCGAAGAAATCAACGACATCGTAAGCAAGGGCGTTCCGAAACCCAACATTCTTGTTTCAGACCGTGCGCAGATTCTGATGCCTTATCATGTGCTTTTTGATACCTGTGAAGAAGCCCGTCTGGCAGGCAAGTCCTTCGGATCCACCAAATCCGGTATCGCACCGTTCTATTCGGATAAATATGCAAAGATCGGTATTCAGGTGAACGAATTATTCGATGATGAAGTGCTGAAGGAACGTGTGGAAAAGATCTGCGTGCTGAAGAACTGCATGCTTGTGAACCTCTACAATCAGCCTCCGCTGGTTCCGGAAGAACTGATGGATACACTGCACCAGTATCGTGATATGGTTGCTCCTTATGTATGCGATGTTTCCTTATATCTGCATAACGCAATCAAGGAAGGAAAGAACATCCTGCTGGAAGGTCAGCTGGGTTCTCTGAAGGATCCTGACTTCGGTATTTATCCCATGGTTACTTCTTCCCATACACTGGCGGCATACGGTGCGCTGGGCGCAGGCATCCCTCCCTATGAAATCACCAATATCACAACTGTAGTAAAGGCATACTCCTCTGCCGTGGGCGGCGGTGCCTTTGTAAGTGAAATCTTTGGCGAGGAAGCAGACGAACTGAGACGGCGCGGCGGTGACGCAGGCGAATTCGGTGCAACCACAGGACGCCCCAGAAGAATGGGCTGGTTTGACTGTGTGGCAAGCCGTTACGGCTGCCGGGTACAGGGCACCACAGAAGCGGTACTGACCGTACTGGATGTACTGGGATACCTGGACGAAATCCCCGTATGTGTCGGATATGAAATTGACGGAGAAGTGGTACGTGATTTCCCCGCAACCGCATTGCTGGAAAAGGCAAAACCGGTATTAAAGGTTATGCCCGGCTGGAAGTGTGACATCCGCGGTATCAAAAAATACGAAGATCTCCCGGAAGCATGCCGCAATTACGTTGAATTCATCGAAAAGGAACTGGAGGTACCGATCCGTATGGTATCCAACGGTCCCAGAAGAGATGAAATCATCTACAGATAGAAACTGAATAATCCTGTGAAAGCTGCGCATTCGGTCTGTACAGAGATCGGGTCCGCAGCTTTTTTGCTCCACTTCCGCCCAATTGGGTCGGAAGTGAGAATCGCAGTTAACAGACCTCTTTCCACCGGACCATGCAATGGGTCATGTCAGGTATCTTTTCTATACAGATGGATTGAATTTTCCATAAATCGGGTCACGTTTGTGTAAGAAAAATGTAGGATAATAACCACGTGTTAAAAATCTGGTGGTTTATGTTGTTTCCCGGTTATCAAGGATAAAACATGGGAGGAACACGGTTATGACATCAAGCCAGACTTTAGTGCAGAATTTTATCCTGTTTGCCGAGCAGGAACGTGTCAAAGCGGGCCTGACACAGCAGGAAATGGCAGACAAACTGGAGATGTCTCTGTCCGGGTATAAGAAAATGATATGTGGTGAGACATCGAGAATCAATCTCTATACAGCCAATTTGCTGCATAAACTAACTGGAAAATGGATATTTGAAATGATTAAAGACGAGGAGGGAGAAACGTACGAAATAGCCAAAAAGCTCAGACAGCTTTCCGATTCACAGATTCGCTTTGTGAAGGAAGTGGTGGAGATGGAAGCTGCATTTTCAAAAAATCTGAAAGATTTCAGGAAGGACACCGATGACTATATCTCCGTATTGGTCCCCACCGGCAACATGGAAGATGGAATGGTCTATGACTCCTGCAACATTACAAGAGTCAACGCAGAACCCTATCGGAAACTGTTCGGTTCCGATCTGGACTGCGGTCTACAGATCACATCCATCCATATGGCACCGGCTTACAATATTGGAGATATCCTTCTTCTCAGCAGGCGACCGATCCGGGATGGTGATACGGGGGTATTTTTAGATCGTGAAACCGGCCGTATCTATATCCGCAAATTCAAACAGACCAGTCCATGCTGTCTGGAACCGATAACGGATTATGGAAAACCCATCACCTTCGATCCCTGCAGCGAAAAGGAAATGAGAAGATGGCTGCGTCTGGGGCGGGTCCTGACAAAGATGCGCTGCAAAGAGCCGGAAATCAACAGATTGAAAAAACAACATTAACATCGAGAAAACGGTTACTTAAAAATGGATGACAGGTAACTCGGAAACAACAGGATACAAACTATACAGAATAACACAACCGCCCATTGCATGCAAATGGATTCCCTGCTTCAGGCGGGGAGCATGCAATCCATTGTTTCCGGACAATTCCCGGGGATTGTCCGGAAACAGGGCACAAAAACCATGAAAAGAAAATGGATTATAGCGTATAATAGACACAAAAAAAGACGTTCAGCCGCTGAAACAGTGAACTGAACGTCTTATATGTCCGACTGATAAAGGGAGACCGGAAGCCGGACAGACAATATCTTATTTCAGAACCATCAGATGGTACCGGTTAAGGTACCCTTATACCAGGCATACCAGTAGCCGTCTGCGGATTCAACAATGTGATCCAGCCACAGGGTGCCGGAAAAGTAACCGTGCCATTCGTCGCTGTATTCGCTGTAGGAAATGCAATCAGGAATACTGTCATAGAAAGCATATTGCCGACAAACCTCTTTTTTATAACTGAAGATGATGCGGGGGGTGACACCGGTGTCTGCCTGGACCGTTTCCCCATCACCGGAGCCGGATTCGGCTGCAAAGGCGGTGACGGTATTCATGGTGATCAGCATGGTGGTCAGCAGCAGGATGGAGATCAGTTTTTTCATTGGGTTTCCTCCTTGGATATGTATTTACAGGGAGACCTGTATGCATTCGATTATAGGCAGGTTTCTTACATAAAGATGACATGAATGGCTGATCGAGACGGATACTGCGGGAAACAGGGATGATTTTGAAATAACACAGGGGGTTACGAAGGATGAAGAAAACCATATTGATTGTGGAAGACGATGCGGTTCTGGCGACGGAACTGGAAAAAGTACTCAGAGAGGAAAACTATCAGGTGATGCTTGCCGGCAGCGGCCAGAAGGCACTGAAACGGATTGCAGAGGAGGACATCGATGTCTGTCTGCTGGATATCCGTCTGCCAGACTGCAATGGATTTGAACTGTGCAGAAGCATCCGGCAGATGTACAGAGGATCCATCATTATTATGACCGGTCTGGATGCGGACGAGGACATTATCCGGGGGCTGGACAGCGGGGCAGATGACTATGTGACGAAGCCCTTTTCCATTCAGATTCTGCTGTCCCGGATCGGTTCCCAGCTGCGGCGGCAGGAATGGACGGACCTGTCCCAGGCCAATTTTCTGGTCACCGGTGATCTTGTGATTGATCTGAATCAGCGGATGGTATATAAAAACGGAGATGAGATCTATCTGGGCAAGACAGAGTATCAGCTCTGTCAGAAAATCGCCATGGGCGGCGGGATGATTCTGACCCGGGACATGCTGCTGTCCCGGATCTGGGATGAGCGGGGAGAGATTGTGGAAGATAATACCTTGTCGGTGCACATCTACCGTCTGCGGAGAAAGCTGGGACTCTATCAGGGAGAATCCTATATCGAAACCCTGAAGGGCATCGGCTATCGCTGGAACATCCAGGTAACCAGAAAACTGGAACACCGTTTTTAAGGAGAGTATACCAATGAAGAAATACATTCTGCAATACTATACAAAGCTTCAATCCGATCTGATGGTGTTCCATATTGCTGCCTGTCTGCTGCTGATTCTGTATCTGAACCATGTCTGGGTACGGGACTGCATCACCCTCATGGGCATCCTGGGGAATTCCCATGGCGTATC
>JBJELP010000236.1:0-30215 GCA_051879215.1 Lachnospiraceae bacterium | reverse complement strand
AAATTCAATACTCAGTTTCTGACCCTTTAATAGTTCCTCCGTGATGACATTGGCAACCGTATGGATGGACATATTAACCATACCGTGTCCGCCGGCAAGTGCTTCCACACGGTCATCGGTCAGATGAGATTCGTTGGAAACCGCTGCCAGAGCAACTGCATTGACTACTTTCATTTTTTCCATTTCGTTCATGTTTTTCCTCCTTAAATACATGCTGTACTCCTGAAATCATTTGTATATGGATTTTTGAGAGTATAAAGTGTTCTGAACTCCTTATTTCAGAGTTGTTTTTTTGTTTCAAAAAAATTGTGATTCAATGCTTTATAAAGTATCGATATCCAGCACAACTGAATGGGTGTCTGCAATTGCTGCACAGGCAAAATTGTACAGTGTGCCATAGTCGATACAGACACCGAAATGCTCTTTTATATAGGATCGCATTTCAATTACACTGCTGTGTTCCGGGCGAATTCCGCCTCCTATAAAATGCTTGGCCTTTACAGTAAAAACCTCAATCTGTCCGGCATTTTCGATTACGATCTCATATTCCAGAATTTCATTGGGCAGGTAACGGTGTGTACTTTCAATCCGATGCCAGCCGCCGGTCTGAAGTTCCCGCACAATCGTTTTTTCAATCTGATCAATTTTTTCCTTTTTGCAGTCAATGATCACCACATGCGATGGCCGGTTTTTCTTGGTCACACTGGGGAGAATCTGCACATTGGATGCACCGTTTTCATAAAATACATCAATGATATAACCGAGATGTTCTCCCCGCAGATGATCCACCTGTACAAAAAGAATGAAAAAATCTTTGGAGCGTATATCCATATTTAATCCTCATCAATCATCAATACACGTAAAATATTGGCTCTGGCAAATTGCTTTTTCCCGCCTCCCATGCCGACTTTCTGAATACGGAACTGTTCCGGAACCGGCAAACCGGATGCGATTACAGATGCAATTGCCGCACCTGTAGGTGTTATCATTTCTCCTTCCGTATCAGTCAGGTGAATATGCAGAGGAGAATTGGAAAGAATATGCAATGTTGCAGGGGCAGGGACCGGAATAATACCATGTTGGCAATGAACGTGTCCATATCCTTCATATAATGGGGAAAAGTAAACCCGATCGACAGAAAGGGATGTAAAGCATGCTGCAAAACTCACTACATCTACGATGGAATCAATGGCACCGACTTCATGAAAATGAATTTCTTCGATGGGTTTGTTATGTGCCTTTGCTTCTGCGGAAGCAATACATTCGAAAATTTTCAGAGATAATTCCCGGACGGAAGGATCCTCAAGTTTATTGAGAATTGTGGTAATATCCTGTAAATTGCGGTGTGTGTGATCCGCATGGCCATGCTCATGGTGGTTATGGGAGTGACTGTGATCTTCATGACCGTGGCCATGTTCGTGGTGGTCATGGGGATGATCGTGATCTTCATGACTGTGTACATGATTGTGGTGGTCAAAATGAAATCCGTGACCTTCATCGTAATGCGGCTGCTGTGGAATCAGAACATCAAAATGACAGGCATCGATTCCATTTTTACTGATTCTTCCGATTTTGATTTCATAGCCAGGAAGTTCCAGCTGTTCCAGAGTGTTTCGAATCACAGATTCATCGACGCCGAGATCCAAAAGTGCTGCCACAGCCATATCTCCGCTGATTCCGCTGTAACACTCAAAATAAAGACTTTTCCGTCTCATGGGTTCCTCCTTATACGAATTTCTTTTCATCAGATATATGACGGTATGCCAGTCGGTTAATCTGTGTTGCCACGTATCCGGCACCGTATCCATTGTCAATATTGACTACTGTAATTCCATTGGCGCAGGAATTGATCATGGTCAGCAGGGCAGACAGACCGTTAAAATTTGCCCCGTATCCCACGGAGGTGGGAACACAGATGACCGGAACATCCACCAGCCCTGCAATGACACTTCCCAGTGCCCCTTCCATTCCGGCAATGGCAATGACACAATTTGCTTCCCGAATGGCATCAATTTTTGAAAACAGGCGATGGATGCCGGCTACACCGACATCATAAAAACGGTTTACTTTGCTTCCGAAAAACTCTGCAGTCTGTGCCGCTTCTTCGGCCACTGAAATATCTGCAGTTCCCGCTGTACAGACTGCAATGTTGCCTGTCAGAGGGTGTTCTTTTGTTATTTTCAAAATACCTGATGATGCATCGTATGTTACATCGGGAAGATGTTTTTTTACAATTTCGTATTGATGCTGTGATGCACGGGTACCTAATACTTCTCCTTCACTTTCATACAGATGCTGAAAAATCTGAATCAGGTGCTCGTCTTTTTTGCTCTGACAGAAAACAACTTCACCAAAACCGTTTCTCTGTTTTCTGGAGCAGTCCAGTTTGGCAAATCCCATCTCTTCATAGGAATCCTGTTTCAGAAGGTTCAATCCTTCTTCCACGGAAATCAGTCCATTCTGTATGCCTTCCAAAATTTTTTTCGTATGCAAAAGCATTCATCTCCTTTGATTTTTCTGTATCTTGATTTCAAAATCATCTCGCACGTAATGTTATACCTATGATAAATGGTTATGCCCATTGCTTCCAGTCATATGCAAATTAATAAGTTGATTATTAATTTATTTGCCAATTCTTATTTTGTAAGCTGGTTATCAATTTGTTACTTACTGAAGCAAAAAAACAGCTGTACAAGCGACTTTTCCATCACTTATACAGCTGTTTCTGCTGAATCGTTACCAAATTTTTCTATTGATAATGTTATAATGGCTGCTGTACAGACCAGACCCGGCCAAAGGACTTTCCTGTGTTCGAAAGGAGAGTCCGGGGTCAGATATCGTCCTCACAATCACAAAGTTCCGGCCGGTATTTCGCGCAGTGCCATTTCAGATCTTCATATCCATTCTGCTGCTGTTCCTTAATCGATTTACAGTCACGGCAATACTCGGATTCATGTTCCGGAAAACGGTAATGGTATTTATCCGCCCAGAAACAAACCTGCTGGAGAACCAGCACCAGTTCCCATCCTTTTTTTGTCAGAGAATATTCCACTCTGGGAGGAATTTCATCATACTGTGTTCTGGTTATAATTCCTTCTTCCTGAAATTTTTTCAAAACTCCTGATAAAATGGGATTTGTAATTCCCGGAAGCCGTTCCATAATCTCCTTGTAACGTAAGGAATCATAAATATGAAGAATTCCCAATACCCGTGTGTCCCATTTGCCGCCAAATACATATAAACCATATTCTACAGGAGAAAAGAATACATCCTCCGTTTTTCTCTTGTAAGCCACGTTTATCCCTCCTCCGATCTTCAGGTTACTATAACAATACACCGTTACCGGTGATTTGTCCATGAGATTGAGGGGAATGTCCATGGTTTTGGATGGTTCCTTTTCCCCTACTCCACAATCCCATCCAGTTCTTTCAGCCAGATGGCCGCACATGCATCTGTCGGCATTCGCAGATCGCCTCTGGGGGATACCGCCACAGTTCCTACCTTGGGGCCGTCCGGGAGACAGCTTCGTTTGAAATGCTGGGCGAAAAATCTGCGGTAGAAGTTCTTTTCCCATTTCAGAATGACATCATTTGCATAGACATCTTTAAAAGCGAGTCTGGCGAGGCGGTATATTTTCGCCGGTTCGCTTCCGTATCGCAGCATATGGTATAAGAAGAAGTCATGTAGTTCATAGGGGCCCACCAGGTCTTCTGTTTTCTGTGAAATGGTGCCGTTTTCCGGGGGGAGGAGTTCCGGTGATACAGGTGTGTCCAGTACATCCCGGAGTGTTTTCTGCAGCAGTTCATCTGTGCTGATATCTGCATAATATCCCACAAGATATCGCACCAGTGTTTTGGGGACGGAGGCATTGACCGCATACATGGACATATGGTCTCCGTTATAGGTTGCCCAGCCTAAGGCCAGTTCCGAGAGGTCACCGGTTCCGATGACAAGACCATTATATTTGTTTGCCAGATCCATCAGGATCTGCGTGCGTTCCCGGGCCTGACTGTTTTCGTAAACAACGTCATGAACCTCCGGATTCTGTCCGATATCGGAAAAATGAACATTGACCGCGTTTGCAATGCTGATTTCTTTCAACTGGGCACCGATGCAGTGAATCAGGTTGACGGCATTCTGATAGGTGCGGTCTGTGGTTCCGAAGCCGGGCATGGTGACAGCCACGATGCCATGATGATCCAGTCCCAGCAGATCAAAGGCCCGGACTGTAACCAGAAGGGCAAGGGTTGAGTCCAGTCCGCCGGAAATACCGATTACGGCATGCTTGCAGCCGGTGTGTTCCAGACGTTTTTTCAGTCCCATGGCCTGAATGTTGAGAATCTCGTCACAACGCTGATCTCGTTCTGTTTTGTCTGACGGTACAAAGGGCATGGGATCAATAGAACGGTTTAGTTCGGTATCGGTGAATTTCAGGGAAAATGGAATCCGGGTATATTCATTTTCACCGACTGTTTCGTAGGTTGTCATTTTCCGTCGGTCTGCTTCCAGTTTCTTCAGATCAAATTCGGCAGCAGTGATTCCCGTGGAAAAAACCGTTGACTGTGCCAGAATACTTCCATTTTCCGCCAGAATATTGTGTCCGGAATAGACAACGTCCTGGGTGGACTCATTTCCTCCTGCAGATGCATACAGATATCCGCAGACAAGGCGGGCGGACTGACCAGATACCAGTTCTCTGCGATAGCGGCTCTTTCCTGTGATTTCATCAGAAGCAGAGAGGTTCACTATCATCGTTGCACCTGCCAGACAATGTCCGATACTGGGAGGATTCGGAACCCAGAGATCTTCGCAGAGTTCAGCTGCAATGCGGAGGGAAGGCATCTCCTCACAGGTAAAGATCAATTTGCTTTTTACCGGAATGGATTGCTCCCCCAGGGTTATGACGGTATCCAGATTTTTCCCGGAACAGAAGTTTCTCGCCTCATAAAACTCGTTGTAGTTCGGCAGATAGATTTTCGGGATGATGCCCAGTATCTGGCCGTCACTGACGGCTGCCGCCACATTATAGAGTTTTCCGTTTATTGCCAGAGGCAGGCCGATAAAAAATAAAGCATCGAGCCCTTTGCTGTGGACTGCAATATGCAGCAGAGCATCTTTTGCTGCTTCCAGAAGTCTGTCCTGCAGGAACAGATCCTGGCAGGTATACCCTGTAATACAGAGCTCCGGAAATACCGCGATTTTTATATCCTCCTGAGCGACATCATTCATACAGGAACAGATTTTGTCAAGATTATATTCAATATCAGCGACCTTCAGATCCGGTGTAATTGCCGCTGCCCGGATAAAACCATCTTTCATTTTCCCATTTCCCTTCTCATAATTCAAAGTATCAAAGTCCTTAAGTGTCAGCATACGCAGACGCATTAATATGAGCAGATGCGTTAATATGCGCAGATGCATAAATAAACGCAGATGCATTAATATGCGCGGATGCGACAAAACAAAAAAGCA
The DNA here is from genome assembly GCA_051879215.1 of Lachnospiraceae bacterium. Classification (GTDB taxonomy): domain Bacteria; phylum Bacillota; class Clostridia; order Lachnospirales; family Lachnospiraceae; genus TWA4. The sequence continues at coordinate 24,743 of JBJELP010000236.1, read as the reverse complement.
GACAGGAACCCCTTTCAGGCACCTTTGTCTGCTTTGCCATTACTATATCTCATTTTTTCATTCAGAACAAGAACTTTTTGAACTGTGGGAAATTGGCGGATACGCCGCACCGAGGAAACACGCAGTATTTTTCAGGTTGGCTCTGAACAGTAATGATTATTTCCGGTTTTCTTCCATCCACTGAACGGCATAATCCACAAGTTCCCGCTGGCTCATCAGGCGGATCACGGCATTGCCGATGGTTCCTTTTTTCACATCTCTGTGCTCTTCAAAGGCTGCTCCGATGGCATCGAAATCCTCACCGTCCACGAACAGGGTATCGTACTTTTTCCATACACGCACACCATTTTCCATAATCGCACTGTATTCGGTACAATTGTGTTTTCCGGGATATTCGGCCCTCACATCAGCCAGATGAAGGGATGTATTTTTGTCATATCCAACCCCCAGAAGCAGGACCTTGCCGTTTAATTCATACAGCTTTGCAAGGGGAGAGCCTTCTCCAAAAATATTTGACAGATCATGATCGCGGGTTAAGTAGTCGGCATGTTTTCCCCAGGCACATACAGATCTTGCCGGGTGATCGCTTCGGATACTTCCGGGCCATGTACGGAACATTTCCGCAACGGCTCCCATGGTGTTGGTGGGTGTGATGTTTTTATCATAGGCAGGCCAGTTGTCCCGGATCAGCTGCCAGTCCGATTTATCCGCATCCCAATGGACACCGGTTTCCGGATCCAGATTCTTCCATGACTGGGTTGGCATCATGATGGTTCCTTCCGGTCCCACCACATCGATCAGTGCTTCGATTATGGCCTGGGCACCGCCGCAGACATAACCCATACTTTTCAGTGACGTATGGACCATGACAATATCATTTTTTTCAAGTCCGATTTTCTTTAATTCATTTACGATGGTTTCTTTTGTGATAACTCGCATAAGGGTCCTTTCTTTGTATTCCAGAATATCAGCGGAAAGATTTATGTGTTTTGCATTTACATAACGTTGTTTCCTGCATTTTTATTGTGTAAGTATAACATGAAACAGCAGAAATTGGTACTTTTGGCTGAGTGGTAGCGTGGTTTCTATTTACAGATTAAATAATTTATCAATTTATGTAAATTTTCATGTTTTTATAACGAAAAAAATTACTATATAAGTAATAAATACTAAAAAATGTAAATAAAACCAAAGAATATAGAAATTATTTACATTCCAATCTGGTTAGTATATAGTATAAATACATTCACAAAGGCCTTTGCAGAAGAAAAAATATACGAATAGGAGAACTATAATGATGAAAAAGTATAATGTTTGTATTGTTGGCGGTGGAAGTACATATACATTAGGATTTTTAAAATCTTTTGCAAGAATGCAGGAAGAATTTCCCCTGAATAAATTAGTACTGTTTGATATTGACGAAAAACGTCAGGAACCAATTGGTAAGTTCGGAGATATTTTATTCAGTGAAAAAATGCCTGAACTGGATTTCTCTTACACCACAAATGCAGAAGAAGCATATAAGGATATGGACTTCATTTTCATGCAGATGAGAGCCGGTGGATTACAGATGAGAGCAAAAGATGAACATATTCCGTTAAGCATGGGTCTCATCGGACAGGAAACCTGTGGTGCCGGCGGTATGGCATACGGTCTTCGTTCCTGTGTTGATATGATTAAAGCAATCCATGAAATTCGTAAGTATTCTCCTGATGCATGGATTTTGAACTACTCTAACCCGGCAGCGATTGTTGCAGAAGCTTTAAGAAGAGAATTCCCCAATGATCAGAAAATCTTAAATATCTGCGACCAGCCTGAAAATGTAGTACGTTCCTGCAGTCGTCTGCTGGGATGTGACTGGGAAGATCTGGATCCTGTTTACTTTGGTTTAAATCATTTCGGCTGGTTCACACATATCTATAACAAAACCACAGGAGAAGATCTGCTTCCCAGAATTAAAGAACTGATTAAAGAAAATGGTTTCCTTCCTCAGGATGCGGAACAGCGTGATCAGTCCTGGTTAGACACATATGGTATGGTACAGACTATTATGAATGATTTCCCCGATTATCTGCCGAATACATATGATCAGTACTATTTATATCCTGATTATAAGGCAAGCCATCTGGATCCCAACTTTACAAGAGCAGATGAAGTTATGGCTGGCCGTGAGACAAGAGTATTCAAAGAATGCAATGAAATCATCAGTGAAGGCAAGCTTGGTGCTAAATTAGAAAACATCAGCGATGCTCATGCTGAGATGATGATCAAGGTTGCAGAAGCTATTGCATTCAACAAGAACAATCGCCATATTCTGATCGTAGAAAACAATGGTGCAATTGCAAATATGCAGGATGATGCCATGGTTGAAGTTGTATGTGAACTTGGTATCAACGGTCCCCGTCCGATGAGAGTAGGCAACATTCCTCAGTTCTATCTGGGTCTGCTGGTAAACCAGGTATCCTGTGAAAAGTTAATCGTAGATGCTTATTTTGAAAACTCCTACAACAAAGCGTTACAGGCATTCACTATTAACCGTCTTGTAAACGATGCGAAAAAAGCAAGAACACTGCTGGATGCACTCATTGAAGCAAATAAAGGTATGTGGCCTGAATTAAGATAATACGAGGAAATAGAATATGAAAAAGAATAGAATTATGGACTTCTTTTCAGCACTTGGCCGTAGTTTAATGATGCCAATTGCTACTCTTGCAGCATGTGGTATTGTCCTTGGTCTGACAGCTGCATTATTAAAACCGCAGGTGGTACAAGCACTTCCTTTCTTACAGGTTACAGGTATCAATTTTGTAATCACAACATTGAATAAAGCATCAGGCGTTGTATTTACATTGATTCCGGTTCTGTTTGCGATTTCTATTGCATTTGGTCTTGCAAATGAAGATAAAGAAGTTGCGGCATTTGCAGGTTTTATTGGATACTATACATTCCTTGCAACTTCTGCATGCATGATCAATGCAGGTTTTATGGACTTCAGTTCCTTAAAAATCTCATCCATTCTGGGTGTGGAAACGTTGGATATGGGTGCTGTGGCAGGTATGATTATTGGTATTCTTACCGCAGTGCTGCATAACAAATATCATAAAATCGAGTTTCCGGTTGCCTTCTCATTTTATGGCGGAAAACGATTTGTTGCACTGGCAGTTATTCTTGCTTCTACTGCAGCAGGTGTAATTTCTCCCATCATCTGGGGTCCGGTATCTGCAGTTATTAATACAGTCGGAAGCCTGATTGCACAGGCAGGAGCACTTGGTGTATTCATTTTCGGTTTCCTGGAAAGATTACTGATTCCCACCGGTCTTCATCATGTTTTAAATGGTATTTTCAGAACAACTGCCATTGGTGGTGTATATGAAGGTGTAGAAGGCTGTTTGAATATTTTCTTACAGTTTGTCGGCAAAGTTGATATGGCAACACTGGAACCCTTCACAAAATTCCTTGGTCAGGGAAAAATGCCCTTTATGATGTTCGGTCTTCCTGCAGCAGCATATGCTATATATAAAACAAGTCCAGAAGAAAAGAAACCGAAAGTAAAAGCTCTTCTGATTGCCGGTGTAGCTGCCAGTATGGTATCCGGTATTACAGAACCTCTGGAATTCTCTTTCATGTTCATTGCTCCTCAGTTATTCCTGTTCCATTCTGTAATGGGCGGTCTGTCCTTTATGCTGATGTCTGTCCTGGGGGTTGTAATTGGTAATACAGGCGGCGGTCTCATTGATTACCTGATCTGGGGTGTATTCCAGCAGGGATCCAGATGGTACTGGGTAATTGTTGTAGGTGTATTCTATGCAGTGATCTACTATGTTGTATTCTACCAGTATTTTTCCAGAAAGAATCTTTCCATCGATGTATCTGATGAAGATGAGGAAGAAGAAACAGAAAAAAACAGTGGTTCTCTGGACGAAAAGAAAATGAAAAAAGCCTCCATGGTTGTAGAAGGCTTAGGTGGTGTAGACAATATTGTAACTGTTAACAACTGCATTTCCAGGCTTCGTGTTGATTTAAAAGATATGAGCCTGGTGAATGAAGAAATTTTAAAGAAAACAGGATCCATGGGAATTGTAAAACCCAGTGAAACACATATTCACGTAATTTACGGACCGAAGGTACAGTCTGTGGCAGATGCTGTAAAAGAGTTTCTCAAGGCTTAACAGGCAGTTCATTTGCGATCATTTCGATCAGGATCTGTATCACTGTAAGAATTCCGATTCTTGAATTAATATCAATATTGTGATATCGTTTATTTTTGTCATTGGTTACAATAGAACATGCACTGTATGGAAGAAGCGGACTGTCCTCCCGACAGGTGATTAAGATAACTGTAGTTCTGCGCTGCTTGGCATTTTCAAAAATCTGCATGTAACGGTGAGCATCACCATGAGTTGTAATAATAAATAATATGGCATCATCTTTGATATTATAGGTAATAGCTTCCAGAAGATCTGTGAATTCAATCAGGATACAGGATCGATCCAGATTGGTCAGTGCATTCTGCAAATATCTGGCGGGTGTACAGCTTAACCCTGTTCCATAGATATAGAGGGGACGGTTGCTGATTAAAAGGCTTCTGATCTCCTCTAAATCCTGAAAATGAAGGGTTTCTATGTTATCTTTGAAGGTAGCCAGAGACTGTTTGACCAGATCATCAGATGAAAAACTCTCCTGTTTTAACTGTGAGAGCTCTTTTTTTAACTGATATTTAAATTCATTAAATCCGTTTAATCCGATTTTTTTGCAGAAGCGAACAATCGTCGCATTGGATGTAAAAAGAATGTGAGACAACTCCTCCAGGTTCATAAAAACCACAGTGGAGAGATTATTTTCAAAATAGGTCAGGATATGATTTTCCATTTCAGTTAATGGAAGAGAATGAGCTTTTTCCAGTAAAGGGATCATAATGGACCTCCAGGTTCTTTGGATTTTAAATAGCATTTGATAATCATGCTGATGGTATAGAAAATAGGAAGACGGGAAGTGTACTCCGCGCCATTATTTTCCCGCTGATTGGCAAAAAAACGAAAGTTTACGGATGAAAGATTGGCAATTGTGTTATTGGTATAAGGGGTTATGGAAATGACCGGTATATGGTTCATATTGGCCAGTTTTACTAAATTTACAGTGGGAGCATAAGCACCAGTTGAACTGATGACAAACAAAATATTGTCCGGACTTAAATTGCTGATAACATGATTCGCTGTTTTTGTTGTCTCAATTTTGTGTACATTTTGTCTTCCGGCAGCAAAAAGAAGCATTTCCAGATAGTCAATGAGGACAGAAGTGAGTCCTCCGGGAGACCAGAGATAAACAGGTATATCACTGTCCAGATACTGGATTGCAGCATCAAGCCGATCTTCCAGCAGCAAATGGGAAGTGGCTTCGATATCAGAATAAAGAGATTCGATGATCATTTTGCTGCTCAATTTGTTTTGCAGAGAATTTTCCTGAGCGTCGGATTTTGGAACTTCACTGCGAAGTGCGTATTTAAACTCAGAAAAGCCGGAAAACCCCAATTTTTTACAGAAACGCAGTATAGTTGAAGTGGAATAGGAGATTTTTTTCGCCAGTTCCTGTATACTCATATTTGAAACTTCAGAGGTATGATCGTAAACGTAACGCAAAACAGCCAGTTCGTTCGTGCTTAAATTTTTGATGGTACTATCGTCCAAATTAAGTATAATCAATGTTGTTCCCCCCTCTTTTTGTAGGGTAATTATACTATATTTATGAAAAGAAATACAGTTATTAAGGAGGAAAAAATGTTTTTTAAGAAGAATACTGCTTTAAAAGCATATGCAAACGGAAAAATGGTTCCGATTACACAGGTAGATGATCCTGTATTTTCACAGAAAATAATGGGAGATGGACTTGCAATTTGCCCTGACGGAAATACGATCTATGCACCATGCGATGGAAAAATCTCCGTTATTTTTGAAAAAACACAGCATGCAGTGGGAATCATTATGAAGAATAAAATGGAGATTCTGCTTCATATCGGCCTGGATACCGTTAATATTCAGGAAGAAATCTTCCGTACACTTGTGAAAAAAGGTGAGGATGTCAAACAGGGACAGGCGTTGATTTCATATAACAAAGAAAGACTGTATGAATTGGGATATTCCGATATAACAATGTGTGTTATTACTGATGAAGGCAATGCAAAAAACGTGGAGATTCTTTCCAATGATATAGTGAAAGTAAATGAAACGGATATCGTAAAATATAAGTAAGAATATGATTTTCGGACACAGAAATGCTAAAAAGCAGGATGTCGTCAGGATGGGATATCGCATTCTTGACCGGGGCGATATCCCTTTTTATTCCATTACAAAACGCTGTCAGTTCTCCATCATTGCATTTTTCCAGAAATCCATCCATTTTCTCAGGTTCACTTCCCATCAGAATTGCGAGTCAGCAGATATTTTAGAATTTCCATACGTTTAAATTTGTTCATAAGGGATTCCCATTTTTGTGGTTTTCAGGAGAATCCATGCCCTCGATTTCAGAAGCTTTCGATGTAATTTCCTTTTCTGATTATATCCCAAATCAACGCATCAGCAAGAGAAAATGCACTTATAAAGTGCGCTTTTTGCAATTATTTTACTGTTACATCATTGTAGATTTTACAAACAGGTGATTAAATGAAACCATATCGGGATGCAGTGAAAGGGGAGAAGATTATGAATAAGAAGGGCTGGTTTATTGGAATTATCATTGCAATTGTAATGATGGTCACAGTCGGCGGATTTTTTCTGGCAGGCAGGGATACATTGTCCGGCGGCATGAAAATAGAAAAGAATACGGTGGAATGGAATCAGGATATGGAAATTGCCGATGAAAGTGCTGCGATACAGATTCCTTACTACAGTGATATTTATATGGAAGGCGACACCGATTCGATCGATATGATTCTTGTTAATCCCAAAGAGAATGAATGCTATTTTGCATATACTTTTATATTGAAGGAGACAGGTGAGGAAATCTATCAGTCTGATCTGATCGAATCCGGAAGGGCATTGGAAAAGGTAAAATTAAATCAGAAAATGGATCGTGGAACATATAAACTGGATATCCGCATTGACACGTATTCGATTAAAGAACAGAATCCATTGAACAATGCCATCGTTTCTACGAACTTGATTGTTTCTTAATACTCATCCCAAAAGGGTTTATATAGAGTAAATAAAATATGAGGTAAAAAGGAGACTTCGAACATGCGAAACTTAAAGAAATTTGCAGCAATGGGACTCAGCTGTGCTCTGATGATGGGCAGTGCACTGAACGTAGCGGCAGCAGACGTATCTTTAAAAGAAGGCGATACAGCAAATGGACAGACAACAGTTTCTCTTGTAAAGGAAAATCCTGCACCAACCTTCACTGTTGGTATTCCTGCAGCCGTTAATATTACTTCTGCGGATCCTGCACAGCTTACATTTACTATGAGTGAGGAAAGTCTGAATGCGATTCCGGATGGAAAGAAAGTCAGTGTCAGTATTGCAGATGCAGGATATGGCGATACAGCAGGAAAATTCGCCCTGAGCAGCGGAACAGCAGAAGCTACATATGGTGTTTATGGAAGCAAATACAGTACCAGACCATCCGATGCTTATGCAATTGGAGATCTGTTGGTAAGTTTCTATGGAAATGAGACCGTAACGGATGGAGTTGCTTCAATTGGCAGAGTCGTTAAGGCAGATGACTATGAGGGCATTGCTGCCGGAACTTACGAGGGATTTATTACATTTAACATTGATGTGCGCAATCAGTAATCTGCAATAGAAGCAATATCAGAATTCCTGTAAAAAGCGGAAAATAAAAATATTATACTTCAATCTGATTTGAACGGGTCCGGACTTTATTTAAGTTCCGGGCTTGTTTTTTGTCTTCAGTTCGGCAGACAGCTGTCCGATGGTCATATGGAGAAACGCATCCTTGTGTCCGGCGAAATACTCAATGATCGGATATGGACAGCGTGTACATTTTCTTCTGCATCGGATTTATAGATAATATCCATAAACAAGGAATATATATGATTTTTACCAATTTGCAAGATTGCAGGCACTGGATTATACTTATTAAATATATTACTTTATTTTTTTGCGGAATTTTTAGTAATTATTACCAATACAGTTTCAACGGGTGATATAGCTGGCGATATTATCAGGTAACGAAAGAAATATAAAAGACCTGACTTTTATTGGCATGAAAATTCCGGGAAATGATTTCTGACTTAAGGAGGACGAGTATGAAAAAGAAACTTTTCAGTGTGCTGCTGTGCGTGGCAATGATTGCAGCTTTTGCCGCAGGATGTTCAGGCAAGAAGGATGAGGGAAAAACAGAGGGAGAAAAGACAAAACTGGTGATCGGTACTTCTTCCGTATCTGTGGATCTTGCAGAATCAGGTGTGAAGGCACTGGAAGAAATGGGATATGAAGTTGAGGTTAAAGTTTTTGATGATTATTTCCTTCCCAATCAGGCATTAGTGGAAGGATCATTGGATGCAAACTTTTATCAGCATAAACCGTTCCTGGATACTTACAATGAGGAAAAAGGTACCAGCATTGAGATGATGGAGCCGAAGCTCTGGAACTTCTGGGCAGGACTCTATTCTGTAAAGGCAGATACCGTTGAGGCCCTTCCGGATGGCGGAATCATTGGTGTTGCAGAAGATGCTTCCAACCTGAATGAAGATTTAAAACGTCTGGAATCTCTGGGAATCATTAAACTTACCGATGAAGAAAAAGAAATGTACGATATTGCTGATATTGTTGAAAATCCGCATAACTATGAATTTGTACGTTCCGATCACAGCAAATATCTGAATATGGATGACTACACTGCAATTATTGGAACATCCAACACCATGGCTGCAGCAGGTGTTGATCCTACAGAACATCTTTTAAAGAAGTTCACAGATGATTCACTGGCACTTGGTATGTGTATTATGCCGGAAAATGCAGATACACAGTGGGCAAAAGATATTATGAAAGCTTATACGTCAGACAAAGCGAAAGAATATGTAGATCCTGCAACAGGTTTTGAAGCAGTATTTTAATTTAAAAGGCAGGTAATGGATAGAGGGTGTCTGGTAAAACAGACATCCTTTCTTTATAGAGAAACAGTAAAAACAGCAGGAGCAGAATAAATGATTGAAATACGGGAATTACAGAAGTCATTTGGTGATTTGCAGGTGTTAAAAAATATAAATCTGACCATTGAGGACGGAGAAATTTACGGTCTTGTGGGAAAAAGCGGGGCAGGAAAATCCACATTGCTTCGCTGCATAAATGGTCTGGAGCAATACTCATCCGGCAGTCTGAAGGTTGATGGCGTGGAAGTAAAAGATCTGGACAGAAAGGGTCTTAGAAATTTCAGAAAAGGTGTTTCCATGATTTTTCAGCATTTTCCCATGCTGTCCAGGAAAACAGTATATGAAAATATTGCATTTCCCATGCGCTGCTGGGGGTATGATAAATCGGAAATTGATAAACGGGTCAGAGAACTGGCTGAATTGGTAGGCATAACAGAAAAACTGAAGCAGCGTCCCCGTCAGCTTTCCGGAGGACAGCAGCAAAGAGTAGCCATTGCGCGGGCTTTGACCATGGATCCGAAGGTGCTTCTGTGTGATGAGGCAACTTCTGCTCTTGATCCGGTTACAACAAGGTCTATTCTGAAACTCTTACGGGACATTAATGAAAAGCTCGGTATTACCATTATTATTGTTACCCATCAGATGTCGGTGATTAAGGATGTATGCCAGAAAGTATCGCTCCTTGAACAGGGATGTCTGGTGGTATCTGGAAAGGTTGATGAACTGTTTATGAATCAGCCGGATGAACTGAAAACATTCCTTGGAGAAGAAAAATTTCAGGTTGACTGCGAGGGTGTTCAGGTTCAGATTATGCTGTCCGAACAGGACGATTCCAGAAATATTGTAAGCAGAATGTCCAGAGAACTGGCCATTGATTTTACGATTATGAATGGAGAGATGGAGCGCTACAGAGATAAATATCTGGGATCGATTCTAATTAACTTCCCGGAGGAATATAAAGGGGTTGTGGAATCCTATCTGAAAAAGAGCCAGGTGATCTGGCGTTATTATCACAACGAGAAGGAGGAACCGACATGTCACAATTCTTAACAGAGTATCAGATTAATTTCTGGGAACGGGTGCTTTCACCGGCTTTTGTCGATACCATACAGATGGTTGTAATTACTACCGTTTTCGGCACAGTATTTGGTTTTTTCATAGCAGTTGTTTTGCTGGTTACAAACAGAGATGGCATTAGACCCAATCGATATATTTACGGAATTGTAAGTTTCCTTGTAAATGTGATCCGTTCCTTTCCCTTCCTGATTTTAATGATTCTGCTGCTTCCATTTACTAAATTTGTTGCAGGAACTTCCATTGGGGTAAGAGCAGCGGTTGTTCCTCTGATTGTTGCAGCATCAGCATTTATTGCAAAATTAATCGAGAATGCAATGCAGGAAGTGGATAGAGGGCTGATTGAAGCCATGAAATCCTTTGGAATATCGGAAGCACAGGTTGTATTTCGCGTTATGCTGTCGGAAGCACTTCCTTCGATTATATCCGGTGTTATTCTGGCAATGGTATCCATCCTGGGATGTACCGCAATGGCAGGTGCAATGGGAGCCGGAGGCATTGGTTCTGTGGCAATTACATATGGATATCAGAAATTCAATTATGTGGTGATGGGACTGACAGTTTTTATTTTGATTTTGTTTGTTGAAATCATAGAAGCAATAGGAAAATGGGTTTATCGGAAGATGAAATAGAAATCAGAAATTTTGGAGAGACAGATGAATCGAGAAGAATTATATAAAGAATTAAGCAAACAGAAAGAGGAGATGACCGCAGGTGAGAGAATTGCGGCTTATCTGAAAGGTGATGAGGTAGATTTACTGCCGTATGGACTTCTGGCACCAGATGATGCTCTGGCACATATCTGGGGATATACGAAAGGAGAAGTACATCGTTCGATTGAACTTAGATGCGATTTGCTGGAAAGAAAAATGAGTACGTATGGATTTGGCGGTCCTTCTGTTCCCATCGGTCTCAGAGGAATTGGAGAAGCAACCGGTTCCATCGTTAATTATCCGGAAAAAGGTGTGGATTATGTTGCCAGACATGGATTTTCAGATTATAGCAGACTGGGAGAACTGGAAGATTTCTGTGTTGAGAAAAATCCTTTCCTCAGCCGAAAGCTGGAAGAGGCAAAATATCTGATGAAACGTTTTCCCGGAATGGAAATTTCCACAGATGTTGCAGGCCCCATTTCCACAGCAGTTGCCATGCGTCCCATTGAACAGGTTTTACGGGATATGCGGAAAAATCCGGAACAGCTTCACAAACTGCTTTCCTGTGCAGTACAATGTTCACTGGAATGGATCCGTACATTTTGCAAAACAACCGGAAGCAGGAGTGTAGGTATTGCAGATCCGGTTACCACCACAGATATTCTTGGGAAAAAGTATTTTCTGGAATTTTCCAAACCCTATCTGAAACAGCTGGTTGATGGTATTACGGAAATTACAGGACGCAAACCATCTTTGCATATCTGCGGACACAGTAAAGGCATCTGGGAAGATCTGATGGATATCGGAATCGTAAATTTCAGTCTGGACAATTGTGAAAGCCTGGAAGAAGCCAAACAGGTGATGGGAAAACAAGTATTTCTCTCCGGCAACGTTTCTCCGGTGGATGTGATGCGCAACGGAAGCATTGATGATGTTATAAATGCAGTGAAAAAAGCCATAGAAGAAGGTTCCGACAGCCCGTCAGGGTATATGGTGATGACCGGATGTCAGGTGCCCATTGGCACACCTGTTGAAAATATAGATGCGTATATCTATGCGGCAAGAAAATATGGACGGGAAGCAAGAATCGGATGCAGACCCAAAGGACTGGATGAGGAATAAATAGAACGGAGCCGCTGAACTGGCAGTGTATCTATCAGTTTATCGGCTCCGTGTTTTTTACCGGGTTGATCAGCCCGGATATCCAGAACGGGGTGTCGGCTAAAAAATCTCTTTCGCAGTTTGAATCATATCAAGCAGTCCCTTCTCCTTAATAATCGCAATCCCCTGCCCTTCATCGCCGAGAACAATGAGATTGTCACCGGGTTTGATATCAAATACTTTTCTTGCCTTTGCCGGGATTACGATCTGTCCTTTATCACCGACCTTCACCATTCCGAAGATATACTTTCCTTTCGGCGGCACATTGAGTCCCATGGAATTGTCACGGGAATAGCTGATCAGGTCATCAATGGAAACACCGAAGACATCCGCCAGCATTCTGCATTTTTCAATGTCCGGCAGAGATTCTCCGGTTTCATATTTGGACAGAGTCTGCCTTGATACACCGATCTTTTCCGCAAGTTCTTCCTGAGACATATTATGAAGCTTTCTCAGTTCTGTCAGGTTTTCCGAAAACATTTTAATTCCTCTTCTTTCTGCTGATTCCGCAAACAAGCCATCGGATGAGCGGAATGCGGCTTAATAGTTCATACAATATATACGCTCCTGCAAAGGCGGATATCGCAGCTGCCAGATAATAGATGACAGGAGGCATGCCGGGAATATATCCGGTCAGATAATAACTGCACGCTGCAAGGGGAAGATAGTGGAACAGGTACAATCCCCAGGATTTTCTGTACATAAAACGGGTAAAAGCATTTTCAAAATCACCCCATCGTTTCATGAAGGCCAATACCGCCAGGGTGCCGAACCATGCGAATACATTGCACATAAGGGTGTCAAGTACGGCATGATCTGCGTAATTCTGTCCCCAATACCGGATTGTGAATGCACAGCCGCTGACGATTCCAAGAACAGTCAGAAGCATCCACTGTCTGGAGAGTCTGTCCATCACTTCATCATGAGAAAACACAAAATATCCCAGCAGGAATCCCAGTCCGTAGATTCCGAAGCGATATACAACAATAACCGGCGTGTTCAAAACCTGTGCAGCTGCCCATACCAATACCACAAATGAGATAACAACCGGAACAGATGTCTTTTCGCATATCCTGTACAGCCGATCCTTTTCAATCTTTCTGATTAAGATCAGAAGAACGGAAAACACCCAAAGCAGCTGGATGTACCACAGAGCACCGCAGCCGCTGACTGACATAATAAGGTACAAAACAGGTTTCGGAACCGCGCCCATCTGTTCAAAGGCTCCGGCGATCTGCATGTTGTAATAGCCGAGAACCCATCCAAATACAAGCAGACCAAGTGTGGAAGGTACCAGAAATTTTACAGTTCTGGTTCTGATAAATTCCCGATCGGTCTGTGTATTTAACGCAAATCGTGCACCCATGCCGGACACAACAAAAAGCAGCAGCATAAACCACGGATACACAATGTACTGAAACAGATCCTGATACTGCGGATCCGTAAAGGGGCCGATCACTCCATTGGGCTGAACCCCGTTGAATATGTAGATTACGTGATACACCACCACCAGCACGACTGTAATCCATTTGATATTATCAAGGTATGTCTTTCTCATATAATTCCCACCTTTGCAATTTATTTTAACACAATGATAAGTGAAAAAGCCAGTAAAATCTACCAACTGTCTTTAACAGATGAAGGAGTGTTTTGTTAAGAATCGGGGCAGGTGGGGTGGACTGCGGAAGCGGTTGCTGAGCAGCGGGAAGATTGTATGATATGGTGAACATAAAACAAGAAACGAGCACCCCGCTTGAGCAATAGCTGTACGGTAACAAACCCGTTTCTTGTCTCCGTTTGTAACTTGAAAAATTAGAAAAGTCAATTGAAAAAAACAGGTGAAGTGAGGTACGAAGTGAGGTATCCACTTATTGACAAGATTTGCAATATCAAATACAATAAAATAACGCAATGCGTTTATATAACAATGGATAAATAATACTGAAGAAACATATGCAGCAGTCATGGCATGTAAAGTAATGCATATGGCAGCATGTGTTTTGAAAAATGTTCCATATGAACATATTGAGGATTAGGGTACATTACAGAGAAGGACGAAAAGTGATCTCATCCATTGCGGATGAGTTATTGTCTTGCGAAGAATTTGCCATCAGTGTGGCGTTTATTACCATGGGAGGGATTACGCCGCTTCTTCAGACCTTCAGAGAACTGGAGCAGAGAGGTATTCCCGGGAGGATACTGACCACAGATTATCTGACATTCAGCGAACCGAAGGCCCTTCGTATTCTGGCAAATTTCAAGAACATTGAACTGAAAATATTTCTGACGGAAAATTCAAAGGAAGGTTTCCATACGCATTCCAATCTCTAATAATATCGGCAGGACGAAAAACTGCAAAAAAATAAGGCTTTTTCGGGCCTGTCTTTTCTTTTAGGTGAATAAAGTGATGAGAAGGTGGCATAATATAATAAGGGCTGATAAAAACGTAAAATTCGTTGCAATCAGAAATACTCTGTGATATTATATTCTTAAAGTCTGATATCAACGCGATGTTCGTTTTTATGGAGGTGATGAGAATGAGGATACTACGAATAAGAGTAAACGGACTTCCATTGTATAAGAATCCGTTTGACATTTCTTTTTGTGCGGTTCAGAGGGTTCAGAACAATCATTTGAATTCTGTTTACAATTTGTTTGGAAACATTTATGTGAATACCGTAGAGGCCTTTGCAGGTATTAATGCATCAGGAAAAACTGCGGCATTGAAGGTTGTTTCTTTTACTAGTCTGCTGTTAGGCGCTGCGCCATTAAACGCAGACTTTATTCCTCAGATACTGGGGGATGGTATGGATACAGTGTTTGACATTGACTTTTACGCGGATGAGAAGATCTTCCATCTCAACAGTGAGATAATTAAGTCAAAGAAACAAGACGGGACCTTTAGCGTACGTATTGTGTCCGAGAAACTGTGGGCTAAGGCAGTGACCAGCAAGGTCAACAAGACGAATTTACTTGATTTTGAGGGATTAGAGCCTGTCAGGGTTCGCAACAACTCTGATGAGTATCTTCCGGATGATGTTAGTATCATGATTGCTGTTAATAAACAGATTCAGAACAAGACAACGTTTGTGGATCTTGCTTTGTTTACGAATTTCAACCTTTTCCTGCCTGATGGAGGATCTGTCCCGACCGAGATTATTTCTTTACTTGATCCGACGATTGAATATATTACTGTCGAGAAGGTTAATGATAAAGTCATTACAAGACTGAAGTTCTACGGGCAAAAAGAGTTGGTTTTGTTCAATCCGGCAGAATTAAATGCTTATTTGTCTTCCGGTACAGTAAAAGGTGTAAGAGTTTTTTCAGATGCTGTAAGAGTATTGAAAGACGGCGGCTATCTGATCGTTGATGAAGTCGAGAATCATTTTAATAGAGAGTTAGTGGCTTCATTAATAAGACTGTTCACTGATAAGAGAACAAATATTAAAGGCGCAGTCATCATATTCTCTACCCATTACCCTGAGTTGTTGGATGAGCTTGAGAGAAATGATTCTGTGTTTATCACAAGAAGTGATCACGGATTAACCGTTGATAATCTTAATTCTCTTCTTAAGCGGAATGATATGAAGAAGAGCGAGGTGTATCAGAGTAATTTCCTTGGCGGTACGGCACCCAAATACACATCCCTGGTTGCATTACAGAAAAGCATTACTAAGAGCTTGGAGGCGTAAATGACAGTAAACATTCCAAGTTCAAGTCTGATAGCTTGCATCTGTGAGGGCGGGGCTGAAACTGCCATTATGGATATTCTTCTTGATAATGATCTGTTGATTTTTAATCGTGAGCAAATGATTGAAGAAAGCGTTCTGCCAAGAACATCTGTCAAAGAATTTGAACGACGGTATTTGAGAAGAGCATATGATCAGAAAATTCTTATCCTTAGGGTGATTGATTCCCGAGGAGAAGAATTCAATCTGAGCAAAGCGTATCGTTGCCAGGTGGAAGTGATTAATGTCATAACTGCTCCCGAAATAGAGATGCTTATCATTGCGAGTAAGAAGAAGTATGATGAATACTGTCGTTCCGGTGTCAAAAAGCCAAGCGATTATTGCAAAAATATCCTTGGGATAAAAAATGTTAAGTCACCGGCGTTCATCAGAGATTACTTTTCAAATCCGAGTTTTCTTATTGACAGTATTAAAGAATACCATCGGGTACATAAGCAAAAAAACACAGAAGCATCGTTATATGACTTGATAAAAACTAAATAAAGACTGGGTTGTGTATACACCCATATCCATAAACCTATTAACGAAAAGACAGGTTCAGATGCACGGTAACTCTGTACGTCCGGACCTGTCTTTTTGTTTTTAATTCGATTCTAACTCGACTTTAACTCATCAATTAACGAGCTAAATCACCTAACGATTCTTTCCTCACCCGTGCTTTCAGCAAGTCAGATTTATTCAGGATCCTCATGAGCATAACCAGTCCATCTTTCGTGACTATCCCTCTGCGGTAAGAATCTAACATGAAAAACAGCAGAAATCCAGCTCGACAAAAGAATGAAACAGAGTTATTATGGCGGTGAGTAGTAAAACAGGTGCGATCGATAAACGAAAAAATTCTATACATGAAAGTGCTGTCATGAAACAAAATAAAATTATACAACTGAGACAGGGGCTGGAGACCGCGTGAAAGGGTTGATCTTTTGCAGCCGAATTGATGAGGCGAAGGAGTTATCCGGCAAATTTAATGAAAAAGGCTGGCGGACTCTGGTACTTAGCGGCAGTGATTCAGAAACTGCAAGAACTGCTGCAATTGAACGGCTTGCCGGTGATGAAAATGAAGATGCGTTAGATTACATTATTTCAGTGGATATTTTTTCAGAAGGTGTTGATGTTCCGGAAATCAATCAGGCCATTGATAATGCCAATTTCAGTGATATCAAATTGATTCGTGAGAATTATGTAAACCTGAAAAATAAGCTGGGACATATTCCTGCACTGGCAGATTTCGACAAATACGGTGAAATGGATGTACTCCGGATTTTTGACAATAACAGCTTGGGATCCTATTACAAATTTCTTGTAAAGTATGAAAAAGAGTATATGATCCGATTGTCGGCGGATGAAGAAAAGGTCATTGAATTTGTTTCGAAAAAGCTGGCAAACGGAAAACGTATTCATGAATTGGAACTGTTGAAGCGCTTGCTTAAATATCAGCATGGTTTGATGGGAATTCTGAAAAAATCATTGTGTGAGAATTATAACTGTTCCATGGATGCGAATTGCACTGAAAATATCGTAAATATGATGACCATTTTACCGGTCACAATCGGCTGATCGCAATCTCCAAAAGCGGCAGAAGTCTGGAATCAGAAGATGTGCAGAATTTTTTACATGCAAAAGAACGTGGAATTGATGTACAGCTTTTTGTGAGAAAAAATGAAAACGACAAGGCATTTGCAACCCAGCGGGGCTATGGCGAATTCAAAGACGGCTGGGAATTCCCCGGCGGAAAAATCGAACCGAATGAAGCACCGGAAGATGCGATCGTTCGGGAAATCAAGGAAGAACTGGATACGGAAATTGAGGTTGTGGAACTGCTGGATACCGTGGAGTATGACTACCCGGAGTTTCATTTATCCATGGATTGCTTTATCTGCAGGATTAAATCAGGAGATCTGGTTTTGAAGGAACATGAAGCAGCGAAGTGGCTGACCAGGGAAACACTGGACAGCGTGGAGTGGTTACCGGCTGACCAGGGGCTGATCGGGAAAATTGAGAAGTACTTGAGGAAATAGCGGGGGATATTCTGTTATCAGACTGATCAGGAATAGTCATACAGATAACATATCCCTGAAAGGAATGAAAAAGACGGACAACCCTCAGAGTCAAAAAGATTCAAAGGGTCGTCCGTTTTTCGTTATCCCGTATTCAGTTTACGGTGCAAACATTTTCCCTGGCTGCTTATTGTCTGGAAGCCGCTTTTCCCCCAAAAGGACTTCTGAACAGGAAAATAATACCTGCAGCAGCAAAGGAAACGATGGAGAACATCAGATTTGCTGTAATAGCATTCTCAAAGAAGATTTTCAGTAAGATCAGCCAGAATGAACCCACAAACGCCCCCAGATTCATGCAGGCCAGTACCCGTGAAGAAGATGCACCGGCATTTTCCGGAGATGAAACCATACCGGTCCATGCCATTACAGCGGGAAATACGATTGCAAATCCAAATCCCATTAAAACCAGACCTGCTGTCATCAATCCGACGCTGTGGCCAAAATATGCCAGTGCAGCACCGGCGGCACAGAAAAAGTATCCAATGGAGAGACACCATTTTGTTGCAATCTGGAACAGTTTTCCGAATATCAGACCTGCAAAACATCCTGCCAGAGTATAAAGAGAAAGTGAAAGACCTGCTGCTGCAGCTCCGCCGGCATTCCTGGATTCAAACAACTGAGATACTGTAATCAGAACCGTATTTGCTGTTACATTATAGATAAAGAGAACCAGTCCGATAATCCATACAATCCCTGATGCGCGAACCGTTTTTTTGTGATCAGGGGAAGAACCTGCTTCTGAATCCGAAAGGTTTGGCGCAGGTTCCGGAATAAAAAATGCCATAATCAATGCTATAACAGCGAATCCATGTCCCCAGAATGCTGCCTGCCAGCTGATGGATGCCAGTGTTCCACCAAGAAGCTGCATAATAATACCGCCTGCATTCATACATAATGTACCATATCCAAGCAGTGCTGCTCGTTTCTGTCCCTCAAAATTTCCAATGATCAATGCATTCTCAAGAGGAGCCTGCAGTCCCAGACCAAATCCTAAAACGGCACGGCAGACAAGGAGGAGCATGTAGTTGTCAAACAGAGCAGGTGCACATCCGCCTGCCAGAACCAGAATACTGGATACAATTCCGAGATTACGGAAACCGATTTTTCTTCCCATGACGGCACCGGAAACAGCAGATCCTATTACCAGAAACAAAGAAGGAATCGTAGAAATCCATGTAATATTTTTCCCTGCAAAGTGCTGCGCCGGTGTTGCAAGTGCCGGTGAGATTTCCGCTGTTCCCAGATATACCAGATATAAACTCATAATGGCTGCAATGCTGACAGCTGAATTTTGTTTTTTACTGTTCATTTCCTATCATCCCCCTCTGCTATCAATAGGTTCCATATTTTTCAGTTGCTTCTCTCCATGCGTGCATCAGACGGGGATCTGCATTATCCAGAGCCAGTGAATTTGACATAATAAATCCGCCTCCCGCTGCACAGGAATCCATCATTTCCTGTACTTTGCGTTCTACTTCTTCCGGTTTATGTCCTTCCATCAGCAGCTGAGACGGGAAAGCACCTGAAATACATGCGGTATTGCCTAAAATTCGTTTTGCTTCTTTCATGTCGGTATTTTCAAAGAAATATACCACTTTTCCCTTTGGTACATCAGCAATAATGTCCAGCCGTGTATTATATTTTCCTTCACAGAAAACAAAAGGTGTAATGCCTGCATCAACATAAGCTGTTATCAGACGCTTCAGGTGCGGCCAGTAATATTTCATATAATTTTCTTTTGACATAAAATCATCGGTTCCGCAATGGAGAGGAATAAACGCGAAATCCTGATGTGTCATTTTTGCAAGTGCAACTGCAGCGGGAATTGTTGCATCTCCCCAGCGGGTCATTGCTTCATGAACAGGTTCCGGGTCTGCCACAATATCCATACACGTATCCAGAAGACCACGTACATTGTCTGCAAAGTCATCAAAAGCCATGCTGGCAACTGCATCTCCATAAACAGGATATCCCATCTCCACAATCTGCATGACAACTTCTGCTGACTGATGAAGTGCATCCTGAACCTGCTGTCCTACAGTCATCATTGCTTTTAAGGTTTCCTGAACCGGCGGAAGGCCAAGTGCTGCCATTGAAAGAATAGATTGTCCGCAGAGTCCGGGAATGTTCAGCATACGCAGCCCCTGGAAATTTTTATACTTCCCAGGCAGAACATTCTGAATCAGATACGCGGAAGGATCTTTTAAATATGTATCATAATCATCTTCTCCTAAAAATGATTTGTCAATATACTGATACGGCGTATTCTGGGGCAGATTCCAGTAGGAACCAGGCCATTTTGCATTCTGATATCCTGCTGTTTCCATAGGTGCGATAGGAAAAAATGCACCCGGCGAATAAACAACATCCGGATCATAATCTTTTGTATACTGTTTTACTGCTTCTGTTAAATTTTTACAATTTGTCATAGCATCCTGAATGGTTACTCCATAATGAAGTGCGTAGAAATTATTCATGGAAGGAATAAAAGGGACCCGATCTCCTTCACTTAAGGAAACGGCACTCATTACACGTTTCATTCTCTCCTGAAATCCTGCTTCGTTCATATCATGTACCTCCTTCTGATTATCCTGGAAACTGATATTTCATTCGTATTTTGTGCACAAACAACGTTCATATCGTAATCCTTTATATGCTCAAAGTATATCAGGCTGTACCTGTCGCTGCCATGTTGCAGTTTACATATTTAAATCTAAAGATTATAATAGCTTTGTAATTTGAGCACAAAGCAATTCATCATTGTATATTTGCATCGTTTTTTTCAGGCTCTTTAAAACAGAAAGGCGGTAATCTCATGAGACTGAGTATGTGGATCATTAAAGACTTTTTGAAACAATATGCACCGGAATCCTATATTCAGTCCGGTAAAATGGAACTCCGGAGCGTCAGGATCCTGTCAGAAACACAGGTTCATGTCCATGATAATCTGTATCTTGGGTATGTGCAGGATTATATTGACAACGAGCAGGGGAAGGTAATCTGTGTTCATAAAAAAGATATGCTGATTTTACAGACAACGGATATTCACGAGGTTTTTAACTGTATCCTTGACTGTTTCGATTTTTATAATATGTGGGAAGCTGGCTGTCTGAAATTAATTCAGGATGGATGTTCTCTGCAAAGTCTGCTGGATAACGGAAAAACTGTATTTCATGACCGCCTCTATGTTGTGGACAGAAGCTATGTTATTTCTGCCGAACTGCCCATACCATTTTATCTGAATGCAGTACTTTCCGAGGAACAGAAAAAGGAGAAAGCATTTTATTCGAAAATCAATACACAGCGTTCCCTTCCATTGGAATATATTACGCATGTACGTCAGAAAAAGACAATCCATTTTCTGCCAGGTGTACCGGTTCTCGACAGTGTGGGCAATGGAATTTCTCCCAATTATATCATAGGACTTTTTTGCGATGGACAATTAAACAGTTATCTTATAGAAATCAATTTTAATACTCCGCCTTCTGCAGAAAAAGAACAGCTATTTACCGTAATGGGAGAACTGCTGGAAAAATGGATGCAGTCAAACCAGCATCAGGAAATGATATCCGACGAAAAATCATCTCCCGGGCTCCATGCATTGTTCAAACAGATATTCTTATCTGATTCAAATATAGAAACAGACAGCCTGTTAAAGCTGCAGTCCTATCTGGACCGAATCGGGTGGCTGCCTTCTTCACAAAAACGGATTTATGTAATAAACAACCAGTACAATGACCGTGAGATTCTTCTTCCCCTTTGCAGGGAATTGAATACGCATATGGAATTCATGGCTGATTGCGTGGAAAATCATAGTATATTAATAGTAAATGAAAGCCTCTGCAGTATGGAAAAATCCCGATCCGTACTGGCACATATGCTGCGTTCAACAAACTGCTGTGCAGGTGCAAGCTATCAGTTTTCGGACATTCTGCAATTTCCGGAAAATATGATGGCTGCAAAAATTGCATTAACTCATGGTTCACGGGAATCAGGATCCATCAGCGGATGTGATGACTATATCCTCTCTTATTTAAAAGATATGATTCTGAAAAACATGGGGATGGAATTCAGTCATCCGGCAGCGAAAATCCTGTTGAATTATGACCGTGAACATCAGACGATGCTTTCAGATACTCTGAGCTGCTTCATTCTCAATGAAAGAAGTTACAGTAAAACAGCCCAGGAACTGTATGTGCACCGCAATACGGTTCAGTATCGCATAGGAAAAATACTGGAACTTACAGAACTCGACCTGGAAAACAGGAAGACACGAATCCATATGCTGATTTCCCTTCTTCTGTCAGGAGAATAAAAAACGTGTCTGAAGAAGATAACCTTCAGACACGTAAGAGAGTTATGTAAATGTTCCATTTTTGGAATTATTCGGCCGCATTCCGTCTTTTTTAAAATGCATAACATAGTTTTTCCTTCACGCTCAAGTCGATCCCATTCTTTTTTTACCTGACGAATCTCATTCCTGTGTTTGATATAGGCAGCTTCGGGGAGAAGCTCCATGATGAAGATGGGAAGTATTACATTTATCCTTTTAGCGGCAAGAAAATCGATGAGAAAATTAAAGGAGAACAGAATTATTATATTCTTCGGGAAAATCAGAACACCGGAAGCTTTCATTTCATATCATAAAAAATCACCTCCCGGATACATAATTTTCCCATCAGAGTGTATATTTTGCTTTTTCATTTCTGCATCACACGGATTATAATTATCACTTCCTGCCTGTTATCATTTAAAATACATCGATAGGTACAGTTTTTTGCTGTTTCAGGATAGAATCTCCATTTTTCTGTTGCTGTTCTATTGCATCTTTGTTCCGAATTTTGTAGAATTATTATAAATATCTCATTGTATTCTGAGATGTACAGTCAGGCTGGTAACCTTAATTTATATTGAGGTATTTTCTGTAACTGAGGCATTTTCTGTATCAACTTTTTTCTGACAGGTTTTTGTCATCTCTGTTTCGTATGATACAGGAAGAGATCCAATTTCTGCGGAGACAGATTTGTTATTACTTATTACCTGAAGAAGTGGGTATACCCCACTATAATGCTTCATTTGAGCAAAACAATAAATTGATACATTAATTTCTCCCTTGAAAAGAATCCTGTTATGTACTATAATGAAGCCCATTCAATAAGTAAATAGGATTTCTCCGCTTCAAACATCATCTATGTTAAGTGGTGGGTGAGAAAATGAAACTACGCAAGTGGTGGGCGGAGAGAAATCGGTATCCTCCACTTCGCAAGACCAATTCACGCGAACCTATGTCGCACGTCGCACTCCGTTAATTTTACCGAGCGTGGATTGAAACATTAACCCCATTCCATTTGCAACAACTATCCCTGGAGAAAGGAGGCACATATGCATAAATACCTGAGAGCTATCGGTTTTTCTGATTATATTCACCATAAAGATATCTCCAATCTGCTCAATCTGGTTCACGAAAAACCTGACAACATCGAAACAACCGATGTTCTGGATTCCACATTTGTTACCATGGAAAAAGACTTTGGTGAACATTTCGGCATCGGTATTTTCGGCGAATATGATAATACAGACCGTTTTCAGATTGAATATTACTACCCCTACTATAAAAGCAGCATTGTTTCCTCAAAAGCTCCTTGCAGTATATTAAGACATTCCGACCGCTACGCATTTTCCGCTATCTGCGAAGAATTTCGTCTGGGTATATCCATGATTTTCTATCTGCAGAACACCAATGGCTATCTGGACTGTGTCACGGATCAGATCCCCCTGAACCATGAACTGCCAATATGCCTGAATGCCATGACCACCAATGCCGCCATTTTACTGCCGATTCTGAAAACCGCTGCAGACAGAAAAAGAACACTGGTATCGAATCAGAAACGCATAGATCTGATCGAATCTGCCAAAAACGGAGATGAAGAAGCCATTGAATCGCTGGCGTTATATGATATCGGTCAGTACAGCCAGGCCTCTCTCCGAATCCTCAAAGAAGATCTGTACTCCATTATTGATACCTGCTTTATGCCTGCCGGTGTGGAATGCGATCACTATGCCATTATCGGAGATATTCTGGAATGCGAACAACTGACAAACAGCTTTACAAATGAAAAACTCTATCGTTTCCTTATTGAATGCAATGATATCCAGATCAATCTGATTATGAATCAGATCGATCTCATCGGTGAACCCGCTGTTGGGCGCCGTTTTAAAGGTGATATCTGGCTGCAGGGAAGAATCCAGTTCCCTGAAAAACAAGCTGTCTGAAACCGGCAGAAACCGGAAGCGGCAGACAGATACTGGGGAGAAAATACAAAAGCCCGTATATTATCCTTGACAAGACTACTTTCTATCGATAGAATATTACTGTCCATGATGAATGGAAGTATATAAGGTAAGTGAACGGTCCGATGTCACTGTCTGGAGAGACCGATAAAGACAGGTAAGAGGTTTCCGGCAGAAAAGGCCGAAACCTCAAAAAAGCCTGTAAATATAAAGAAAATTGCATATGTGTCCTGCTAGTTCAACGGATAGAATAAGGGCCTCCTAAGGACTTCATAGTGCATGCACCAAATTTTGCTAATTGCCTGAACATGCTAAGAAAGGCACGGCAGTGAAGTTACATCGAAGAGGCCACATCCTGACACCTGGCTTGACAGTGTTCTGAAAACAAAATAAAATTAAAAAAGCGTGAAATGCCTTGAAAAATAAGGCTTTTCATATATATGTCTCAGTAGCTCAGGGGATAGAGCACGGCCCTCCTAAGGCCGGTTAGCGGAGGTTCGAATCCTCTCTGGGACAGTGTTGCGGCTTGCTAAGTTATTTAGCAGGCCGTTTTCATTTTGCTAAGCCCAAATTAGACTTTGCTAAGAGGGCCGTTTTGTCAATCCCAGTAAAATCAAGGAAAATCGGTCCTATACACCAATTCACTTAGCAA
>JBJELP010000235.1:0-1896 GCA_051879215.1 Lachnospiraceae bacterium | reverse complement strand
TTCTCATAGCCACATCGCATACATAATATTTATTCATTGTGACGAGCAGATGCTTTCCTTTCACATTGTACCGTCTCGCTTCATATTTTATAAAAAATACTATAAAAAACGGATTCTATTCCATTTTCTATGGTATTTTAATTAACTTGACAGTAAAAAGTTTTCAATAAAAAAATAACTCTTTCTAATGATTTTATGCTATTCTTAAGTTACCACACTAAAGAAAGGTACAGACCACCTGAAAGAGTTATTCTGGATATGAGTTTACCATACTTTCAGGTGGTTGACCATAGCCTATGTTAAAATTTATTGATGATATTTTATGTTTTTTTGAATCCTGTTTTTCACGGAAAGCTGCTTTCCGCTGGTTTGTGATTATTACCCTCGGACTCATGCTCCGTTCTGATAAGCTCGGTGTTACTTCTGTCATTCGCGACCTTGCTCTCCGGCCGGATTGTTATGTTTCCATGATTCATTTTTTCAGGGCATCTTCCTGGTCTCTGAAATCCATACGGCTTCGCTGGTTTGAAGCAGTAAAGATGTATTCTCCTCTTTATCATGAAGGCGAATTCCATGTCCTGATTGGCGATGGAGTAAAACAGTCCAAAGAAGGACGACGGATTCCCGGAGTCAAAAAGCTGTACCAGGAATCAGAGAATTCTGCCAAATCCCAGTACATCCACGGCCATATGTTTGGAGGGCTGGGAGTTCTGGCAGGGGATATCCGCAACTGGGCCTGTATCCCCCTCAGCATCCGTCTTCATGATGGATTACAGGGAGCCAGGAATTGGGAGAAATCATCTGTCTCCAGTGCTTCCCATATCATCCAGATGGTTGAGGATGCTTATCTGGCTGCTAAAACTTTTGGGGATTCCCTGCTCCTTCTGGACCGGTACTTTCTGTCGGTTCCCGGTCTGATCCGGTTAAAGGAACTGAATCAAGGTGGTCCGGTTCGGATGGAGATTGTCACAAAAGCAAAACGGTCCTGTAAAGCTTATGAAGAGCCGGAACCGAAGAAACCAGGAACCAAAGGCCGTCCTGCCAAAAAAGGTAAAACGGTCCGCCTGATGGAGCTTTTCGATGCCTGCAGCAGTGAATTTCTTCAGACAGAAACAGTGCTTTACGGAAAGAAAACGCCCATCCGCTATTACAGCCGGGATCTTCTCTGGGGACAGAAGCTGTATCAGAAACTGCGATTTGTTCTGGTGGAATATCAGGGAACAAAAAGTATCCTTGTCAGCACCAGTCTGAAACTGGAGCCGCTGGCAGTGATCCGCCTTTACAGCTATCGTTTCCGGATCGAATGCACGTTCAAAGAGTTAAAACAGCAGACAGGTGCATTCTGTTACCATTTCTGGTCAAAGCATATGCCAAAACTGAATTACTACCGGAAGCAGGATGAAGCAGAACCTTTGGAAAAGGTTACAGACGAAACCGCCCGGAAGAAGATTCTTGAAACAGTAACAGCCATCGAAATGCACATGGCCCTTTCCTGTATTGCAATGGGGATCGTACAGATTCTGTCTGTACGTCTGACCGGAACGGTGGATTCCCATGAGATTCGTTATCTGAGGACACCTTCGGAAGGTAAACTGTCTGAGGCAACGATCATGTATTATTTGAGGCATCATATTTTTCGACTTATGGCAAAAAGCCCCGAATTATGCATAACACAATTAATTCACGAAAAGCAGGAACAGTCTGGAATCTACGGGGATTCACAGGCTTCTTAAGCATGCAAACTTTTACTGTTGAGGATACATATCTGACTTAAGTAATAATTGAGAGTTTGGGATGTTAGCAATGTCTGGAATGGGCCTTATTTGAGTTTTTAGATAAGGCCTTTGTTCGCAGGTATAACATGTACACCGAAGAAAGACAGGAGAAACAGTATGG
>JBJELP010000234.1:0-1903 GCA_051879215.1 Lachnospiraceae bacterium | reverse complement strand
TCAGGTTAGTAAATGCATCACCAAGCTGGAATGCAAGAACTGAAGTCTGACGAGTCACTCCCAGCAGGTCTGCAAGAGGTGCCATGATAGGCATTGTAAGTGCTGCCTGTCCGGAACCTGATACAACGAAGAAGTTGAATACTGACTGGAATATATACATCAGAATAGCTGCTAATGTACCTGATAATCCTACGAACGCATCTGAAATTCCGTGAAGAATTGTGTTCAGTACAGTTGGTTCTGTTGGGGATGAACCACCTAGAACCAGCATGATACCCTGTGCCATACCAACAATAATTGCTGCTCCTACAAGATCTGCAGCTCCCTGCTTAAATGAAGAAGCGATATCGTTTACCTTCATTCCGTTCAGTTTGAAGATAACACCGATTACACCGGCAACAAGTCCCATGATGAAGAACTGAGTTGCGATTTCAGGAATGTAGTATCCGTTTTCCATTACGCCCCAGATAACCCAAACCATTCCTGCAACCAGTGTGAGAAGAACCAGAATGTGTCCTGTTCCGAATTTCTGAATGCCATCTCCCTCTTTCTTGCTTTCCATATCGTTTCTGAAGTACTCATCAGATTCATAGGATACAGAGTGAGTTGGATTCTTTCTGATTCTGTTAGCATATAACATAGTCATAGTTGCGCCAAGAGCTGTGAAGAATACCCATATAGCGATTCTGAATGTTGCCCCTGAGAATACAGGAACACCAGCGATACCCTGTGCGATAGCAACTGAGAATGGATTCATCCAGGATGTACCAAAACCAATCTGTGTAGCAACGTAAGTAATCAAAACAGCTGTAACACCGTCATATCCCATTGCAATAACAATAGGTACAAGAATCATCAGGAATGGCAGTGCCTCCTCACCCATTCCGAATACTGCTCCACCCAGAGAGAACAGGATGAACAGTGTAGGAATCAGAAGCTTTTCTTTTCCGTTAGTCTTCTGAATCATGTTCATAATACCAGATTCAACAGCACCAGTTCTAAGAACAACACCGAATGCTCCACCGATTACAAGGATAAATGCGATAATACCTACTGCAGAACCCCATTTGTCTCCGCTTACCAGACCTTCAAACAGGTAGTTGAACAGGCCAACGCCGCCGCCTGCAGCAAACAGACCGATTCCCTGCTTAACAGGATTACCCGCTTCATCAAGCACATACTTGAAGCTTCCGTCCTTAATAACTGTACGTGTTTTTTCCGCACCGTCAATCATGTAAGTGATATCTTCTGTTTCATAAAGACCCTGAGGAATCAGGTAAGTCAGAAGTGCAGCAAGACATACTACAAAGAAAATGATGATGTAAGTGTCAGGAACCGAGAATCCCTTGTTCATGGATTCAAGAGTCTGACCTTTTTTCTTTTTGCTCATAATAAAACCTCCCGTGATAATTACATCTGTTCTAATACTAACGCAATTTTAATGCCAAATAAAAAGCCCCGAATTTCACACCTTTTTGATTTATTTCGGATGAAATTCGGAGTTAACCTTTATATTTTTGGATTATTTGGTTTAATTCAGGTTCAATTTCGGTTCATAATAATATGTTGTCCCTTAGAAGTCAGTGTAAGGCCATAGATACCTTCTTCTCCTTTGAGAAAATTCAGTTCCTGCAGCAGCCGAAGACATTTGCGAACCCTGTATTCACTAAGTGTATGTCCGCTTTCTCCCAACCTGCGCATAATGCTGCCCCTGCCGACAAGAATGCCCTCTTTCTGCAGGTCTGCTGCCGTGGTCAGAATCAGTTTTGATACCTCATCCAGACCATTATATGCCTGAAGGTCCGGTGATTCATAGGCCGCTCGAGAGCATGCCAGCTGCCCATCTCCAGTAGCTTCATTATCCTTATCACGTAAAAAAGGCAGGTCTGCCGCGGTGATAACA
>JBJELP010000233.1:0-7837 GCA_051879215.1 Lachnospiraceae bacterium | reverse complement strand
AAACAGGCAGGTGTGGCTGTATTTCTGTTGCCCTATGTTCTTTTTTCCAAATCATGCGTTGCATATAGCTGGATAGTATGTATGTTGGCATTTGCTGCGTCAGCGGAGGAACTGGCCATTCATCTTCTGAAGGCGGATTATATTTCGGATAGAAAATCAATTATGCAAAACTGAGATAGAAAAGGAATGGAAATCAAACAATTCTGATTGACAGGTGTGCAAATGTGCACTATACTGACCATAAATTTAGTATTGGTCAAAAAGAGGTGATACATTTGCCAAAGTGTTATTCCGATCAGGAACGGGAGTACATCAGAAGACGTTTAAAGGAAGAAGCTGCTGCCTGTATGGGGCAGTTCGGGATTCGCCGTACCACCGTTGATGAGCTTGTAAAGCGGGTGAATATCCCTAAAGGTACCTTTTACCTGTTTTACAAATCAAAGGAACTTCTTCTGTTTGATGTGATTCAGGAACAGCATGAGCTGGTCAATCAAAGGCTGCATCAGGCCATATCGCAAATTGTGGATGAGTCTTTCTCAGCAGAAAAACTTACAGATGTGATTTTTGAGTTTTATAAAATGACAGAGAACATGCCTGTATTCAAACTGGTGGATTCTGAAGAAATAGAATTGCTGGTGCGTAAACTTCCACGGGAAGTGGTGGAAGAGCATTTGCAGGATGATACGGATACGATTCAAAAATTGTTTGATCTGCTTCCTGTAAAAAAAGAAGCAGATGTTAAGGTTATCAGTGCCGTATTCCATGCGATCTATTATGCGGCATTGCACAAAAAGGAAATCGGAGAGGCGGAATACGATCAGGCACTTCGTATGCTGATATACGGTGTTGTGATGCAGATGATAGAGACGTAAATCGATTTGATTCATTCAGTCCGGTGAGAAACCGGACTTTTAATAAAAAACTTTTTGACTATTTATTACATATCAGTCATACGTTTATTAAAGGAGGATGATGACATGATACAGGTAGACCATCTTATATTCAGTTATACAAAAAAGCCATTTATTCAGGATATAAGCTTTTCGGTTTCAGAAGGAGAAATATTTGGTTTTCTGGGACCATCCGGTGCAGGAAAGAGCACGCTGCAGAAAATTCTTCTGGGGATGCTTCCCAACTATCAGGGTTCTGCCAGGGTAAATGGAACAGAGTGTAAACACCATCATCCGGATTTTTATGAATCCATCGGTGTGGATTTTGAGTTTTCCACCATGTATGAGAAATTGTCTGCAAGAGAAAATCTTTGTTTCTTTTCATCTCTTTATCATAAACAGGTTCGTTCCATTGATGAACTTCTTCATATGGTAGGTCTGGAACATGATGGAGACAAGCGGGTATCAGATTATTCCAAAGGAATGAAAAGCCGTCTGAACTTTATCAAAGCATTGCTGCATGATCCGGAGATACTGTTTCTGGATGAACCCACCAGCGGTCTTGATCCCACAAACAGCCGTCTGATGAAAGACCTGATTCTGGCTGAAAAAAGCAGAGGAAAGACAATCCTTCTGACAACCCACAATATGCAGGATGCGGCAGAATTATGTGACCGGGTAGCATTTATTGTGGCAGGACAGATCTTTGCTCTGGACAGTCCCCATCATCTGATCATGGAAAGAGGCGCTGCAAATGTCATTTACACATGGAATGATGGCGGCGAGCGGAGGGCAAGCTGTCCTCTGGATCAGATGGCAGAGGATAAACAGCTTCAGAGACTGATTGCAGAAAAACGCCTCCAATCGATTCACAGCAGTGAGCCTACATTGAATGATATTTTCATGGAGATCACCGGGAGGACACTGGTATGAGATTTAAAAATCTGCTGTTGTGGGATATGAAATTCCAGGCAAGATATGGGATTTATCTGTTGTATAGCATATTAACAGGGATTTATGTTGTGCTGCTGCTTTCTTTGCCAGGGTCATGGAAAGAAAATGCTGCCGCAATGCTGATCTATTCGGATCCGGCGGCAATGGGATTATTCTTTATGGGGGCAATGATTTTATTGGAGAAAAGTCAGAGAGTCACTTCTTTTTTCGCTGTTTCACCGATTCGGGTTGTGGAATATGTATGCTCAAAAGTGCTTTCTTTAAGTGTGATTGCTGTGCTTGTGGCGGCGGTGCTGGCAGCTGCGGCAAATCACAGTCTGTTATTGCCTGTGTTGTGGGGTACATTTTTGTCCAGTGTATTGTTTACCTTGTCCGGATTGATTATTGCAACGAAGATCACAAGCCTGAACCAGTTTATCATTGCAGCGGCGCCCCTTGAAATCATTGCGTTTGTACCTGCCGTTCTGCATTTGTTTGAACTCACACCCGATTTCCTGAGAATCTATCCTGGGAATGTGTGCATGGATTTGATTGCCGGAAGAACTTTTTCAGTAACAGGACTGATTCTTACCATGGTTTTGATTGCAATTCTGTTTTGGGCTGCAGTCAAATGTGTATGGGAAATGCGGCAGACAGAGGGAGGTGTAAAGTTATGAAAGCAATTCGCCTGAGTTTTTTACATATGATGAAAGTAGTTATGCATGACAGAATGCTTTTTGCAGCGCTGATAGCTCCGGTTCTTGCGGGAACGGCGATCCGTTTTCTGGTTCCGGCTGCTGAAAATGCTCTGATTCAGATGGCAGATTTTCCGGTTTTTCTTACTCCATACTATGGTCTGCTTGATATTTTCCTTGCTTCCCTTTCTCCGGCAATGTTCTGTTTTATTGCTGCGATGGTGGTTCTGGAAGAACATGACGATCATATTGACCGTTATCTGTTTGTAACGGGTCTCGGTAGAAATGGATATTTTGTATCCCGCATTATACTTCCGGCGCTTTTTGCGTTTGTGATGACCGTACTGCTGCTTCCTGTGTTCGGACTTACAAAACGGTCTGCTGCGGAAATCCTTTTTCTGTCCCTGTCCGGCAGCCTGCAGGGTATCGTCATTGCCCTCCTCATTGTAACGTTATCTTCCAATAAACTGGAGGGCATGGCGGTAACAAAATTGTCTTCCCTCATGATAGTCGGAGCTGCCGTACCCTGTTTCGTTCCGGCACCGATTGACCGTTTTGCATTTTTTCTGCCTTCTTTCTGGATGGGAAAGGCTGTGGCTGAAAGAAAACCAATTGCCATGCTGCTGTCTGTTCTGGCGGCAGTCATCTGGATATTATTTCTGAAAAGAAAATACGACAGGAAGATGTGACCATTCTGGAGCAATTTTTCCTATCTGTGAAAGGCAATCATTCCAAACAGATGCAGTTTTTCCGTTGACCATGCAAAAGGCAGATCACATCGTTTTGCCAGTTCGGCCACATCAACGCAGTAAGCAGACATACAGCTGATGCGAAGATCCGGATGAGCACAGGGTTTATTTTCCTTCCGTTTGCAGGGCTTACAAAGGGGGCATCCATTGTAACCGGAGCAGAATCCGATGCAGCCATTTTCCTCCATCTTTGCTTTCAGACGGAGAACCATGGCATTATGATCTTCCTTTGCTTTCTGAATCACAGTTGTATCTTCGTAGCCGTCAATGGACCAGATGGTCTGAACAACCAGAATCTTTTCCTCATCCAGGATTTTCCGGTGAAGTTCTTCAACGGATCCGCAGTCCGGCGGGCAGGAGTAATTGGCTCCATATTTACCACAGCGGTTTTCTTCACAGTATACACGGAACTTTCCATCCACAGGGATATTGTCCGGTGTGGTGATGCGGGCGGTGAAACCTTCTTCTTCTGCTAATTTCAGTAATTTCTCATCTGTCACAGCAATCAACCTCTTTTCGTTTTTCATGAGCATATCACAGGAAAAAGGATGTGACAAGAATGTTGTAATACGAAATAGCACATGTGTCAGATTAGAAATATTTTATAAAAACTTTATAGAATTTTTATTGTATTACTGAAACTTATCTGATATGTTATATTACACAAATTGAAAAACGAAACGGTATTTGTTACAATAAGGAGGAAGATATTATTTGATAAAAGTACCAGAGAATAGCAATGAATATAACGTATCAGACAATCTGACAGATGGAAACGATTCTGAAGCAACAGCACCCGGTACAAATGTATTCTTTCAGCAGAAAGGAAGCTTTCCGCATGGAGAGAGACGGAATTACAAGGATTCTGTGTTCGTCGATCTGTTTTACACGGATGAAAACGCAGGAGAGAATCTGCTGAGTCTGTACAACGCTCTGTATGATGACTCTCTTACAGACATACATGCACTGAAGGGCGTACGCCTTGAGAATGTACTGTATATGCCCTTTGCCAACGATATTGCCTTTACCGTTGAGTCAAAAAAGATTATCCTGGGTGAACATCAGAGCACACTGAACAGAAACATGCCTTTAAGATGTCTGCTCTATGTTGCCAGGGAGTATGAGCAGCTGGTTCCGGTCAGGAAACGATTCCGCACAAAGGCAGCACAGATTCCAACACCATACTTCATCATCTTTTATAATGGCAAAGCGGAACAGGAAAAAGAGACACTGCTGAGACTGTCCGATGCTTATCAGGAGAAAAGTGACACCGGAACCTATGCCCTGGAGTTAGAAGTGCGGATGATCAATATCAATCAGAAAGCAGGTCATCCGATTCTGGAAAAGTGTCCCGTATTAAAGGAATACAGTGCGTTTGTGGAGCATGTCCGGGCTTACGGAAATAATGAGCAGAAACTGACAGATGCAGTGAAAGAATGTATCAGGAAAGGAATCCTGTCGGAATATCTGGAGCGGAAAAGCAGGGAGGTAATCAATATGCTGATCGGAGAATATGATTACGAGATGGATATGCAGGAAAAGCAGGAAGAAGTGCGGGAAGAACTGGAGGAAGTAATTGCAAAAGCAAAAGCTGAAAAGGCTGTTGCTGAAGCAAAGGCAGAGCAGGCTGAAGCAGAAGCCGAAAAAGCAAAACAGCTGCTTGGTTCTCTTGTTCAGAAAGGCCTGCTTTCAGTCAGAGAAGCCGCTGCAGAAATGGGTGTATCAGAAGAAGCATTTCTGAAATGGATGGAATAGCATAAATGTCGGCTAAAGCGTAGAATGCGCACGAATTCAGAAGTATAATAATGAATTTCTCTCTATAATGGAATCCATGATGAGATATACCGGAAAAGGAGAGAGAAATCATGAATTGCAATACAATAAAAGAAAATAAACTGGGATCAATCCTTCAGTTTTCCATTCCGAGCATTATTGCGATGTTGTTGTCGACGCTGATTACGATCACGGATGGATACTTCACCGGAAACTATATCGGGGAAGAGGCGCTGGCCGCCATTAATCTTGGTTTGCCGATCCTGTATTTTTATCTGGGCGTTGGATTGTGTGTCGGTGTCGGAGGTTCTGTGATCTGTGGAAGATTGCTGGGAGCAAAGGAAAATCAGAAAGCATCAGAGGTGTTTTCACAGTCCATCGCAACAGCTGCAATCATCTGTGTGATTACATCGATTGCTGTATATCTGCTGTTTACGCCGATCCTTCGGATTCTGCGGGCAGATGGTGTGCTGGTGCAGTATTTTACACAGTATTATAAGGTTATGCTGATTAACTATCCATTGATGGTGATTGGCACCACGTTGGGTATGTTCATTCGTGTGGACGGCAAACCGCAGGTGTGTATGCTTGTGAGTATTGGAAGCTGTATTCTCAATGGGGTATTGGATTACGTGTTGGTGGCAGAACTGGGTATGGGTGTTCTGGGAAGCGCCTTTGCATCTCTTGCAGTACAGCTTATCGCGGTAATCATTCAGCTGTGTTACTTCTTTGGTGCATCCCTTTGTATCCGTGCTGCACGGTATCATTTTGACTGGGCCGTGTGCAGGGAGACGATCTTCAATGGTTCTTCCGAGTTCATCGGCGAAATGGCGAGTGCGGTATCCATGTTTGCCTTTAACTATGTTCTGATGAAGTATGTCGGAACCGATGGAGTGGCTGCATTTACGATTCTGGGATTTGCAGTGTATGGTTTCAGCATGATTTCCATTGGTTTCGGACAGGGGCTGACCGTGCTTGTCAGTATCTGCTGGGGTGCGGGAGAAAAGAAAACCGCTATGGAACTGCGTATCCTGACCAATCGGATTTTGTTTGCGATCGGTGCGGTATTCGCCATTGTTTTCGTTGTATCGGGAAGAGGATACGCAGGAATGTTTGGCTGCAGCAGTCAGGTGGCGGATATGGTATCTTCTGGCTTTCGTTTCTTTGCGGTCACGTTTTTGTTCATGGGATATGATGTGATCAATTCCATGTATTTTACCAGCTGTGGAGATGCCGGATCATCGGCTCTGATTTCTTCCCTGCGTGGATTTGTTCTGCTGCTGATATTTACCTTTGTTTTTCCGGCCATATGGGGAATGACAGGTGTATGGATGGCAACACCCGCCACAGAGATGTTGACGGCGATGGTTTCCGTATGGCTGATCAGAAAGCAGAAACGGATGATTGAAGGCAGGTGATCATTGATGGAAGAAAAAGACAGCACAACCATACGCAGTGCAATGATCAATCAGGCGATCAGTTATATCTTTGCGCATATTGATGAGGATATTTCTGTTGATGACGTGGCAAACCACTGCGGGTATTCGAAATATCATCTGATGCGGCTGTTTCGGGAAGATATGGATGAAGCACTTTATCAGTTTATCAAGCGCGTCCGCCTTGAGCGGAGTGCCTGGAAACTGAAGGTGGAAAAAAGCCGGAGCGTCACGGATATCGGTATCGAATACGGATATTCGGCTTCCAATTTTGCGACAGCATTCAAAAAGCATCTGAATGTATCACCAACGGATTTCCGGCGAACCAGTGAGAAGCTTGTGGAACAGAGTTCATTTTCCCATGGGATATCGCTGGATGATATAGAGGATTCCGGCAAACGGATCACAATTGAGTATCTGGATCCCATGCTGGTTATTTGTGAACGCAAAAAAGGAAATTATCACAATCTGCCGGCTGAGTGGTGTAAATTTATTGAGAAATATTCATATCTGGCTTCCGGGGATACGCTCTACATAGAGTGTACAATTGATGATCCATCCATTACCGACGAAGACAGCTGTATGTATGAACTGTGCCAGACGATCCCATCGAATCATCCGGCATTAATGGATGGATCTGCTCTTTTTACCCATATGTTTGGTGGTGGGAAGTATGCCGTTTATCATTTCAAAGGTTTTCCGCAATTTCTGTTCATGGTCTATCAGGAAGTGTTTTGCAGGTGGCTTTCCCGGACAGGAAACCAGCTGGATGAAAGACCGATACTGGATATTTACCGACATGTGGGTGAAGATGGATACATGGAAATCGACATCTGCTTTCCGATACAATAATTGCATAAAGGATTTACTATGGTACATTGCTCAGGGCAGTTTTATTTGCTCTGAGCTTTTTTCATTTCAAATCGACGCTTGCAGAGACTAGCGTGAGGCATACTTGGCTCCGGATTTGGTTTGCGAAGCAAACATTTTCCTTGACGTTTCTCATATTTTTGTGTACTATAATAGAACGAATATCGTTCTATTTGAAAGGAGTTTGCTATGAAAAGCGAAAGATTGGAAAACGATATAAAACAATTGATGCATGCCATGGCAGAAATGAATCAGGAGATTTTTTCCTCCTGCGATTATTCTGATTTTCTGTCATTATGCAATAACGATATTTCTATTTTAGCCCTGTTGGAGGAGCATCCGGGTGAGACGGCAAGGCAGATCAGTGTCCGGTTAAAGCTTCCGAAGACAACAGTTGTTACAGCAGTAAGCAGGTTGGTTAAAAGGGGCTTTGTCATAAGGGAGAGAAACGCGCAGGACGGTCGGGAACAGTTATTACATTTGAGTGAATT
>JBJELP010000232.1:0-7862 GCA_051879215.1 Lachnospiraceae bacterium | reverse complement strand
CCATGCACAACAGAAAGGACTGAAGATCATCATGGGTACGCCCACAGCCACAATCCCT
Organism: Lachnospiraceae bacterium; assembly: GCA_051879215.1. GTDB lineage: Bacteria > Bacillota > Clostridia > Lachnospirales > Lachnospiraceae > TWA4. The sequence goes on along the minus strand of JBJELP010000232.1, from coordinate 7,804 downwards.
GCGTGGCTGGCAAAAAAGGAGCCTTCTATCCTTTCGGAATTTGAAGGAGGCAAAAAGCGTTCCTTCGGCGGCCGTCATGTTTACTGTTTCAATTCACCGGTGATGTATGAATATTCGGAAAAAATCGTACGGAAACTGGTGGAGCATTATAAGGATGAAGAGGCCATTGTGGCATGGCAGATTGACAATGAAATCGGACATGAGGGAAGCGATGTCTGCTACTGTGCCCAGTGTCAGGATGCGTTCCGCAGGTATCTGAAGGAAAAGTTCCATGGTGATATTGATCTGCTGAATGAAACCTACGGAACCACGTTCTGGTCCCAGGAATACAACACATTTGACGAGATTCCCACCCCCATGGAAACCATCACAACCCACAACCCTGCCCTTCGCCTGGACTGGGAGCGTTTCCGCAGCAAGAGTATTGTGGATTTCATTGATTTTCAGGCAAAGCTGATCCGTGAAATTGCACCGGATGCTGTGATTATCCATGATTTTCCCGGCGGCGGTCTGGGTAAGCATGTGGATTATTCCAAAGTTGCGAAGAGCATTGATCATGTGGCTTACAATAATTATCCTGTATGGGGCGGACAGCGGGAACCTCTGGCACCCCATGAAATCGCCTTTGGTCTGGATTATATGCGCGGACTGAAAAAGCAGAATTTCTGGATTACAGAAGCAATTATGGGGGCACAGGGACATGATGTAACCGGCTATTCTCCCAGACCCAATCAGGCAAAACTCTGGTCTTATCAGGGATTTGCCCACGGCTGTGAAAGCATGATGTATTTCCGCTACCGCGGTGCCACCAAGGGTGCTGAGCAGTTCTGTTACGGTGTTCTGGATGCGGACAATGTGAAACGCCGCAAATTCTATGAAGTGCAGAGCTGTTTCCGGGAAATGGCTGCCCATAAGGAAGCCATGGAACAGCCTATCCGGGCAGAGGTGGCCATTGTATATGATTATGATTCGGTGGCAGCATTCCGCATCCAGAGACAGAGCATTCTTCTGGACTGTGAAAATGAAATGAAAAAGCTGTACAAGGCATTTTACGATGTGAATGTTCCGGTGGATGTGATTCCGGAGGATGCCGATCTGACCGGTTACAAGGTCCTGATCCTTCCTCAGATGATCATCGGCAAGCCGGAATTCAATGAAAAAATCCGTACCTTTGTAAAGAACGGCGGAACGGCTGTTCTGACCTATCGTACAGCGGTAAAGGATATCCACAATAACCTGACCTTCGGGGAAGTGATTCCCGTGGGCTTCAGTGAATTTGCAGGGGTTTCCCTGGTTGAAACCGAGAGTCTCCAGGATGGTCAGAATTTCCCCATGACCGGCTGCGGACTGATGGAAGGCCGTCAGGGCATCGGCGGGGTATTCCGTGATATGCTGGAGGTATCCGATGCAGAGGTTCTGTACCGATATGGCGATATGTTTTATGATGGTTTTGCAGCAGTTACCCGGAAACAGCAGGGAAACGGTATGATTTACTACATCGGCTGCGGTGTGGATGAGGATACCATGCAGACGATCATGGACCGGATTATGGAAGATAACGGAATCGAAGCGGAACCCACAGAAGAGGGTGTGGAAGTCTGCTGCCGCGGTGAAGGGGAAAATGCTGTCCGTATGATTATGAACCACAATGGTCATGAAGCAAAATATGGCGAAAGAGTGCTGAAGCCTTATGAAAGCTGCGTAGAAAAAGTGAAAATGTTGTAGGATTTAAATAAAATACGGTCTTTTTTCAATTTTGCTCTTGTCACAATAAACAGTGGGTGATATTCTAAAGTTGTTGGCCGTCCGATGATGTTTCGGTTAACGGTTCCTGAAATTTTTTTATGTAAAAGGAGAAAAGCAATGAAGAAAATCATTTCCTTACTTCTCACTCTGGGACTGGTTGCATCTTTATGTGCATGCGGCGGTTCAAAGGCTCCCGCCAATGACAGTACAGATGAGAAAGGCGCAGAATCTGCATCATCAGGTGCAGAAGGTGCAGTGGACTATTCCAAGGTTAAAATTGGTTTTATCTGTCTGCATGATGAAAACTCTACTTATGACCTGAACTTTATCAATGGTGCAAAAGAAGCATGTGAAAAGCTGGGTGTTGAGTATGTGCTGAAGACAAACGTTCCTGAAGGTCAGGAATGCTACGAAACAGCAGCTGATCTGGCGGATGCAGGCTGCACGATTGTATTTGCAGACTCTTTCGGACATGAAGATTTCATGATTGAAGCTGCAAAGGAATATACAGATGTTGAATTCTGTCATGCAACCGGTACAAAGGCTCATACAGAAGGTCTTGCGAACTTCCATAATGCATTTGCTTCTATTTACGAAGGCCGTTATCTGGCAGGTATTGCAGCAGGTATGAAGCTGAACGAGATGATTGAAGCAGGTACCATCACAGCAGAAGAAGCAAAGATCGGTTATGTTGGTGCATTTACTTATGCAGAAGTTATTTCCGGTTATACCTCTTTCTTCCTGGGTGCCCGTTCCGTTTGCCCCACAGCTACCATGGATGTAACCTTCACCGGTTCCTGGTATGATGAAACAGCTGAAAAAGAAGGCGCAAACAAGCTGATCGAGGGCGGATGCAAGCTGATCTCTCAGCATGCTGACTCCATGGGTGCTCCCACTGCATGTGAAAATGCAGGCGTTCCCAACGTTTCCTATAACGGAAGCACAGCAAGCGCATGTCCCAACACATTCCTTGTTTCATCCAGAATTGACTGGGCTCCTTATTTCGAGTATATTATGACATGTCAGGCAAAGGGTGAAGCCATTGCAACCGATTATACAGGTGATATCGCCACCGGTTCTGTTGTTCTGACCGATCTGGGTACCGCTGTTGCAGAAGGTACAAAGGAAGCCATCGAACAGGCAAAGGCTGACTTACAGTCCGGTAAGATTCAGGTATTCGATACAGCTGCATTTACTGTAGACGGCAAGAAACTGGAATCCTACATGGCAGATGTTGATACCGATGCAAATTACGAAGGTGATCATGAAGCAATCGTCGACGGACATTTTGCAGAATCTGCAGAAGGATTCCGTTCCGCTCCTTACTTCAACCTGAATATTGACGGCATCACATTATTAGACCAGAAATTCTAATCTGACAAACACATATAACCGGGAAGGCAGCTGCGGCATCTGTCCTGCTGCCTTCCTTTCAGACAGATTTATTTCAGGAACAACGAAACACAGCAGACTTTGTTCTGCTGTGTTTCGTTGTTCCTGAAAATAGAAGTGCAATACACAAAAGTTGAGAGGAGAAAATCATTGGCAGAGAAGATTGCGGCCGTGACATTAAAAAATGTCACGAAAACGTTTGGAAAAGTAGTTGCCAACGATAAAGTCAGTCTGAGCATTTATAAAGGAGAGGTGCTGGCGCTGCTGGGGGAAAACGGCAGCGGAAAGACCACTTTGATGAATATGCTGTCCGGTATTTATTTTCCGGATGAGGGACAGATTTTTATCAATGGAAAAGAAGTTGTGATTGCTTCACCAAAGGATGCTTTTTCATATGGCATCGGTATGGTTCATCAGCATTTTAAACTGGTTGATGTCCTGACAGCAACGGAAAATATCATTCTGGGCATGGAAGGAAAACTGAACATCAAAGAAGCTTCCGCGAAAATCAGAGAAATCTGTGACCGCTACGGTTTCGATGTGGACCCGGATCAGAAGATTTATGATATGTCGGTATCACAGAAACAGACGGTTGAAATCGTAAAAGTTCTTTACAGAGGGGCCGATATTCTGATTCTGGATGAACCCACAGCGGTACTGACCCCCCAGGAAACAGAAAAGCTGTTTTCTGTACTCCGCAATATGAGAGAAGACGGCAAGGCAATCGTTATTATTACCCATAAAATGCATGAAGTGGAAGAGATATCAGACCGTGTGGCTGTACTTCGAAAGGGCTGCTATATCGGCGAAATGATGACCAGGGACACCAATGCAGCGGAAATGACCAATATGATGGTGGGACACACCATTTCTCTGAATATTGAACGTCCGGAACCGGTGAATCCGAAACCCCGAATTAAAGTGCAGGGGCTGACGGTTCGTTCGGAGGACGGAGTTGTGAAGCTGAAGGACATCAGTTTTACGGCAAACAGCGGTGAAATTCTGGGTATTGCAGGTATTTCCGGATGTGGACAGAAGGAATTGCTGGAGGCAATTGCCGGTCTGCAGAAAGTGGAAAGCGGGTCCATCACCTATATTGAAGATGACGGCAGTACCGATGAACTTCTGGGCAAGGATCCCAGAAAGATTGCGGAAATGGGTGTTTCCCTTTCCTTCGTGCCGGAAGATCGTCTCGGCATGGGTCTGGTGGGCAATATGGATCTGACCAATAATATGATGCTCCGTTCGTTCCGGAGAGGTCATTCCTTCTTTACCGACCGAAGAAGTCCCAGAAAACTTGCGGAGGATGTGGTGAAAAAGCTGGGCGTTGTGACACCGGATCTTTCCACACCGGTCCGCAGACTTTCCGGCGGTAATGTCCAGAAGGTTCTTGTGGGCCGTGAAATTGCGTCTGCACCGACTGTGCTGCTGACTGCATATGCGGTTCGCGGTCTGGATATCAATTCTTCCTATACGATTTATGATCTGATCAACGAGCAGAAAAAAGCCGGTGTGGCCGTTATTTTTGTCGGTGAAGATCTGGATGTTCTTCTGGAACTGTCCGACCGGATTCTGGTTCTCTGCGGCGGAGAAGTCAGCGGCATCGTGGATGGAAGAAACGCAGACAAAAAAGAAGTGGGTATGATGATGACAAAGATCGGAGGTAATAACCATGAACAATAAAAATCACGAGCCTCTGTTCCATGTTTCCAAAAGAGATGCTCTTCCCTGGCAGAAGGCCTGGGCCATCCGCGGCGCTGCAATTCTGGCTGCACTGATTGTCTGCGGTGTGATTACCATGATTACAACGGGAGACAACCCGATTTCCATCTATAAAACCATTTTTCAGGGAGCCTTTGGTTCTCCGAGAAAGAGCTGGGTTTCCTGTCAGAATATCAGCATTCTGCTGCTCATCTCTCTGGCACTGACCCCTGCATTTAAAATGCGTTTCTGGAATATCGGCGGAGAAGGTCAGATACTGATGGGCGGTCTCGGCGCGGCAGCATGTATGATCTGTCTGGGTGATAAGATTCCCGGTGCCGTTCTGATCTGCCTGATGGTTGTATCCAGTCTGGCCGCCGGTGCTGTCTGGGGACTGATTCCCGCTCTTTTCAAGGCTAAATGGAATACCAATGAAACCCTGGCGACTCTGATGATGAATTATATTGCCATACAGCTGGTGGCGTACTATATCATCAAATGGGAGGTTCCCAAAGGGTCCGGCAAAATCGGTATCATCAATCAGAATACTAATGCCGGATGGCTTCCTCAGTTATTCGGCATGAAATACCTGCTTCCCATTGTGGTAGCAGTTGCTGCAACCGTGCTGATGTATATTTATCTGAATTACAGTAAGCAGGGATATGAAATTTCCGTAGTCGGGGAAAGTGAAAATACGGCCCGCTATGTAGGCATTAAAGTGGAAACAGTTATCATCCGCACCATGCTGATTTCCGGCGCGCTCTGCGGTCTGGCCGGTCTGCTTCTGGTGGGCGGCATCAACCATACGATTACAACGACCATCACCGACGGACAGGGCTTTACTGCGGTTATGGTTTCCTGGCTGGCAAAATTTAATCCCTTTGCCATGATCTTTACCAGTTTTCTGATTATTCTGCTGGGGCGGGGTGCCGGTGAAATTTCCACTGCATTCGGTCTGAATCAGTCATTTGCTGATATTATTACAGGTATTATCCTGTTTTTCATTATCGGATGTGAGTTTTTTATCACGTATAAAATCAGTTTTCGTAAGAAAGCAGGAAAGGGGGAAACTGTCTGATGTTTGATATTGTATCATTTATTCCCCGTGCAGTCAGTCAGGGGATTCCGCTTCTGTATGGCAGTACCGGAGAAATCCTGACAGAAAAAACCGGTAATCTGAATCTGGGTATTCCCGGTGTCATGTATGTTGGTGCAATCAGCGGTGTCATCGGATCGTTTTTCTATGAACAGAGCGGTAATATCAATGGATTCCTTGCCATTGCCATTCCCATGCTCTGCTCGCTTGTGGGTTCGTTCCTGATGGGACTTCTGTACTGTTTCCTGACCGTTTCCCTTCGGGCCAATCAGAATGTGACCGGTCTGGCCATGACAACCTTCGGCATCGGTTTCGGTAACTTTTTCGGAGGTTCTCTGATCAAGCTGACCAACAGTGATGTTCCTTCCATTGCACTTTCCAAAACCAGTGCATATTTCAGTAAGACATTGCCCATTGCCGGCAGTACCGGCGTATTTGGAAAGCTTTTCCTTTCCTATGGTTTTCTGGCATATCTGGCCATTGTAATTGCACTGCTTGCTTCTTATGTACTGAATCATACAAGGATTGGTCTGCACCTTCGTTCCGTGGGAGAAAGTCCTTCCACAGCGGATGCAGCAGGTATTAATGTAACGCTGTATAAATACGGTGCAACCTGTATCGGATGCATGATTGCCGGTCTTGGCGGTCTTTATTATGTTATGGATTATGCCAGCGGAGTATGGTCCAACGATGCCTTTGGTGACCGCGGCTGGCTGGCCATTGCTCTGGTAATCTTCACCATCTGGAGGCCCACCACAAGTATTTTTGCATCCATTCTATTCGGTGGATTGTATATTCTGTATCTGTTTATTCCGTCCGGTATTGATCATATGGAAATGAAGGAACTGTATAAGATGATTCCTTATATAGTAACTCTGGTGGTACTGGTGATTACCAGTATGAGAAATAAGAGAGAAAATCAGCCTCCGGCTTCGCTGGGTCTGCCCTATTTCCGTGAAGAAAGATAGCAGAAACATGATGGAAAAACAGCTGCAGAAATTCAGACAGGATCTGATATCATACAAACCCGGGAATGAACAGGAAGAACAGGATAAACGGCTTATGCTGCATTATCTGGATACGGAACCGGATCTTTTTACAAGAAATAATCCGCTGGTTCATTTTACAGCCAGCGGATGGATCGTCAATCCGGAGCGCTCCGCAGTTCTGATGGTGTATCACAACATCTATGATTCCTGGTCATGGACAGGCGGTCATGCAGATGGAGAAATGGATCTGCTGGCCGTTGCCATGAAAGAGGGGCAGGAAGAGACCGGTGCGGTTCATCTGTCCCCTGTAAGCCGGGATATATTTTCCATCGAAGCACTGACAGTGGACGGTCATGTGAAGCGGGGACAATACGTTTCTTCCCATATCCATCTGAATGTGACTTATCTGCTGCAGGCAGAGGAAACGGATACATTGATGATCAAACCGGATGAAAACAGTGGTGTTCAGTGGATTCCGGTGGAAGAAATAGAAAAAAAGGTTTCTGAACCGTGGATGATGGAACGGATTTACAGAAAACTGCTTCAGCGGATGAAAACATTCGCAAAAGAATCCTGTGTAAAACAGGAATAAAATTATTTACAAGGGAGATAATTATGCCTGTTTTTGATTTTAGCGCTGCCCCTTCTGATAAGGCAGATGCAGAATGTACTTATACAACATTTCCTTCCAATGAGAAGAAGGCAACAGCGGAGCATCCGATTCTGCTGCTGGACAATAAAAAATGTCGATGGAAATATCATTCCACCGGTGTATTTACCAATCCTCATAAACGGACATCCTTTGAATTTAAAGAGGAAGGCGTTGGTGTAACAGCAGATATTCTGCAGGTGGATTCCCGGTTTGTCAGCCTGATCAGAT
>JBJELP010000231.1:0-1920 GCA_051879215.1 Lachnospiraceae bacterium | reverse complement strand
TCGGTCCTGTGGCTCCGCTCGATCTTTGCCTTCCCTTTTGGATGGTACGGTTTAGAATGGATTTTCACGATTCCCAGTTCCGCGCAGATCCAGTCCAGCTGGTTGTTTTTGTAACTGCAGCCATTGTCGACGAATATCCGGCGTGGCACACCGAACTTGAGAACTGCTTTCTGGAAGACCTTCTGCATGTTTAATGCATTATCCTCGAAGAAGAATTCACCATGTACCAGAAGCCGGCTGGCATCATCAATAAAAGCAATCAGGTATGTCTGACGGTGTTTTCCATCATAAACAATCGTCGGTCCAACCGTAGTGTCGGCTTGCCAGCAGTCATTCGCATGCTCAAACTCGAAGGCCAGACATTCCTGGGGCGGCATGCCATTACGGGTCATTTCCTCTGCTTTCATGTACCGGTAAACCGTGTCAAGGGAAGCGTCGGATTCTTTCATATATCCCTCCGCGATCAGCTTCTCATAGATCTTTTTCCCAGTGATATACGGGAACTGTTCCCGGTATGCATGGATCTGGCGGCACACATCCTCCGTCAGTGCCCTGGAGTGTCCAAGATCCATGCGTGCTTTTGGAATCAATGCCTCCAGTCCGCCGTCTGTGTACTTCCAGTACCATTTTTTCAGTGTCAGTGGTGAAAACTTCACCATCTTCCCATTGGGAAGCAGATGCTCTTTTTTGCAGGTTTCCTTGTAATAGTCCATTTTGCTTGCCTGTGGGAAGGTGCCTGCCACAACCGGGGCAATCAATGAGAACCGGAAGAGCGCCATCTGCCGTTTCATTTCATCATCTGTCATTGTCAAGATCTCCTTTCCTTTCTGATGGTTCCATTGTAGCCGGTACTGTGGCAGGAAACCATGCAGAGGCTATGTGGGTTGCCCCGGATCATTGGGATGAGGTGCCAAAGAAAAGCGGAAAGGCTCCCGTAATGCGCCGATGAAGAAAAACAGGTAAACGAAAAGCCCGAAAAAAAGCAGACTGTATCCAGGGTGGCAGCTGTTGTTCCAGCAGAAGAAGCATCTTTCTGGGCAGTGGGTGGGCGGCAGCTTCCCATAAGTTCTCCCGGCGCAGCAGGAGTGTAAGTTTTTTATGATATTCATGGAAGATAGTAAGCATACGGTAAAGCATCTGATAGGACACGCCTGTGTGCCGCTCTGTTTTTGGAACAGAACCATCGGGCTGCATGCACAGGCCGATGAGCGCCAGGAAAGCTGGGAGGGAGTAAGAAAAAAACGGGATCATATCCATGGTTAGGACTGCATGTGTGCTGAAGCAGGATCCGCACTGTAGCCGCAGGATCTCACCGCTTGTTTCCAGAAGCTGTCCATCCTCCCAGCAGATAAGGTTCCTGCTGTATTTACCGTGTCGGTGCATGGAATGTTCGGCTCCACACTTGGGGCAGGAGCAGTTCCAGATACCATAAAAATTTAAAATTTCATCATATTTCTTGAAAGAATGTTCAAAATCGATTATCATAAGTGTGTATGGCAGGGGGATATCATCCCTGCTGGTGTTGAAAAGGAGGATGGAGACTTTGTTAGGGTGACCATCCTCCTGTTTTTCTGTTACCCTTAAATGATAGCGAAAAAAACAGAGCTGGTAAAGTGCATTTACAATTGCACTCTATCAGCTCTTTCTATTTTCTCTCCGTATACAATAATCCGCGAAAAAAGATGCATTTTCTGTGAAAATTTTCTGCAAATCTATAAGTAGAAAAGAAAACTGTCAATCTGGCGGTCAAAACCTCAAAGGTTACTGCACAAGCATTATACAAGGGCCTAAAGGCTTTTATCAATCATCAGAAAAAGAAGCATGCCATGAAGGCAGCGCAGAAGGATGAGCCTGTGAAAGGGGAGCAGTCCGTAAAGGAGCTGATTGGCCAGGGGCAGGGTGTTTCCAGTATGCCCATCG
>JBJELP010000230.1:0-7886 GCA_051879215.1 Lachnospiraceae bacterium | reverse complement strand
AGCTCAAGTTCCTTTTTCCAGGGGCCGGTGCCAACGCATGAATCCGCCTGATGCGGATTCATTTGAACGGTGGGCACCTAATCTCGCAGGGCCGAAACCTGCGAGATTACCCCTTCCATACAGGATCTTTCGCTAAGACCTTCTAAAGACTCAGGCGAATGCACCCTTTTGGTGGATATATCTGCACTGGCTTTTGTGCTCGTTTGCAAAAAAATAAAGATCAGATTCGCGGCTGTCATTCAGACAAAAAAAGAAAAAATTGCTACTTGGATATTTTTCTCTGCTTTCAGATTTTTTTAGCCAATTTTCGGAATTTTCTTGACCTGATGGCACTTTTGTGCCACAATAGATGCGTTTATCATGTGGAACGTGCCGGATTTTCTGATGCGTTTTACAGAACAAGGGGGTTGTCCAGACTATGATCATTAAAGAGAAAATTACAATTCCCGGTTTATCGGGAAAACTGAAACGACGCATTTATATCTATCTTCCGCCGGATTATGAAGAAAGCGGGGCCCGCTATCCGGTTATGTACATGTTTGACGGCCATAATGTGTTTTTCGATAAAGATGCAACCTATGGAAAATCCTGGGGCATGTATGACTATCTGAAACAACATGATCCCGCACTGATCATCGTTGCCGTGGAATGCAATTCCAGAGGCAATCGCCGTTTATCAGAGTATTCTCCCTGGGATTTTGATGAAGGCTATGGTCTGATCAAGGGACGGGGAAAAGAGTATATGGACTGGACTGTCCATGAGTTAAAGCCGTTTATTGACAGCGAATTCCGCACCCTTTCCGAACGTGAATATACCTATATCTGCGGCAGCTCCATGGGCGGTCTGATGACCGTTTATGCCCTGACTGCCTATAACGAATACTTTTCCAAAGGGGCCGCCCTGTCTCCCAGCCTCTGGTGCCGTCCGGATCTGACACTGAATATGATTCATAACAGTGAACTGGATCCCAATACCACACTTTTTATGGATTATGGCAGCTGCGAGCTCTCCAATCATTCCCGCATGCTGTCTCTGCTGCAGGAAACCTTTATTGAATTTTATCAGAAAAATGTATTCTCTACTCTGCGGATCGTACCCGGCGGCGAACACTGTGAAGCCTGCTGGGAAGAAGAAATCCCGGTATTCATGGAATGTCTGGGCATCAAAAGCAGGAAATAAAAACGCCTCCCCACTGTGAATCCATTTCCTTCACAAAGGGGAGGTGTTTTTATATATCTTGTTCCGGCAGTTTTTCAGAACGGTTCTTCTGATTCTTCCGATTTTTTGCTTTCAGAAGTACATACAGATGATATGCTTCCTGATCCTGTTCCCGAGTAAATGTCCGGTCATATGCTGCCTGTTCAGTCAGTTTTTCCAGTTTTGCATACCAGTCTGCCATCTGCATATCACTTATGATCTGCAGCCCTTCCTGCAGCTGCATATTCTTCCCTTGCTGTACCGTTTTCTCCGGCAGTACTTTTTCATGTGGTTTCCATCGCATTTGTCTTTTCGTTTTCAGAAACTGTTTTCTCGTCAGTTTCATCATGTTCTGCACATTTTTCCTGTAATTTTGAGATCGTGTCAGCCAGATTTCCCTTCGGTTCTGTACCCGGCGGATCAGCAGAAAAAGAAGACGGATTCCAACTGCCAGAAACAGAAGAGCCACAAGCTTCTTTCCAAACCACATAAGACCTGCTGCCACAGGATGACCGGAAAGTCCTTTTTCCTGTCCATCCACCAGATCCAGCGCATTGCCGGTATAGGCCGGTGTCAGTTCCACCGGGACAAAGCATCGGGTTTCCGGCTGATATACCTCTGCCCAGGCATGGGCATTGCTGTCTTTAATATCTGCTTTCCAGCTTCCGTCACTCTGCTGCTCCCACGCCGATACGGGAATGCTGTAGCCTTCCGCATAACGGGCAGCCACATCCATACTCCGCAGAAGCATGACCCCCGCCGATGCAAAGTGCATGCAGTATCCTTTCTTCGCATCATGCAGAAACCACTGAATGAAGTCCTTTCCTTCGGGAACCGATCCCGGTGACAGGGTATAATAGGCAGTCTGCTTCAATATTTTCCCGACAACCTCAGCCTTCTCCTTCAGATTCATGGAATTTCCTTCTGCCTCCCGTTCCCGGATTGCACTGATTTCAGGATAGGACTGCAGGAAATCCCATTCGAGATTCTCCGGCAGTTTCCGGCAGTTCTCCTCCAGATAAGGAATATAGGTATCAGGAGTGAACTCGGTGATATCCTGAAAGGTCTGCAGAATGCTGGGTGAAATTTCCCAAATGGTCGGATCGAGCCCGCTCAGAGGAGCGGAATTCACTTCCTCAAGTTTCAAAACTTCATCCTGATACACAGAAGCTCCCTGTCCGGAGGAAACCTCAGGAACCCTTGACATCATCATTTCCAATTCCAGTTCCTGATGCCCGGCAGCATCCTGCAGATCTCCGGAACAGTAATAAGCCAGTGCACCTTTTCCGCCGTAATAAACGGCATCCTCCGACAGAGAATCCTGCTCCAGCGGATTCCACCTGTTATTTTCATACTCTTCCGCATAAAACATCCGGACATATACCGTGTGTTCCGGCTTCCGGGAAAGTGTCGCCGTATAAACCACCTCTCCGGTCAGTTTCAGATTTCCGGTCCGGTCCGTCCGTCCATTGCTGATACCGCCGCCGGATGAACCGAACCCGGCAAATAAATCTCCCCGGTTCCCATTGCCGGTAAACTGGTTCATCGGGTTATCCCCATTCTGATCCTGTCGATTATCATCTGCATTCCCTTCGGACGGTACAGGTGTTTCGTCGGTATTCTCATCTCCTGTCGTTTCTTCCCTGCCAGTTTCCATTGTTTCTATGGCAGTCTCATTTTCACCGTTTTCTTCCGTTTCAGTTCGGTTGTCCCGGGTTTCCTTCTCCTCAGACCGTTCTGTCACCAGTGCCAGCTGTTCCAGACCGGAGAAAATCCGCTCGGCCATCTTTGTGTCAGGTGCAGGAAGAGCATCTTCCGGTACCGCCGCAGGAAGTAATACCATAAGCAGAACCAGAACACCGTATGCTGCACCGCCATACAGATATTCTCTGATGTTTCCTCCGCAGTGCTTTGCCCAGTTCAGCAGAAGAAAACAAAGGACTGCACCGATCAGATTTTCATAACTCACCGTCAGACCCACCAGCAGGTTCAGTGCAATCCATACCACTGTAAAAAGTACACCTGGAATCAGACTGTGGAAAAACAGAACACCCACTGCAATGCAGCCGGCCAGTACCACAAATAAAAGTCTGTAAAAGCTCCTCATCTGAAGCTGCGAAGATACCTTTGCCGGCTGAGCAGAAGAATCGGTCAGACCGATTTTTCCATCGGCATCCAGATACAGATAACATATCGTATCTTCCCTGTAATCCAGGGTATTGTATCCGTGGATATAACCATTGACTGCCGTGCACAGGCCACGTTTTATCAGCTGTTCCCTGTCATCCTCAAAATATTCATATGCCCGAAAATGGATTTCCCGGGTCACCACTTCATCTGTCATTCGCACCAGAAAAACAGAAAGCAAAATTGCCCCCGCCAGAAGCAGAAGTTTGTTGATCCATTTATCCATATCTCTATTTTCCTGTTTTTATCATATCTCTATCATCAGTTCTGCCAGACTTTTTTCAGGAGAAGAACTGTCCATCTGTCCGATGCATTCCTCCCCTTTAAACAGTTCCAGTTTTTCATTGAGACGAAGGCAGGTATGATAACTTCCCGCTCCAAACCAGTCCTGATAATTCTCCTCCTTCAGTCCGCCGCTGCACTCCTGCTTTTCCATGGCAATCTGCAGAAACCGATAAATCTGTTCTTCCTTTACCACCGGCTGCCGCAGCAGAACACCCGCCGGATTCTGCCAGCAAATATAGTGAAGACATTTCTGCATACACATTTCCATACTGATGGACAAAACCGTCTCCAGATACGACTCTGAATAATAATCCGTGTCCATTAAAAAAATAACAGCAAAACCAATGGGTTCCGAAAATTCCCGCACCATCAATTCTCCGGTACGCTCTGTCAGCTTCCAGTGTACCTTCTGCAATCGGTCCCCCGGCTGCCAGGACCGGATTTCCAGAATCTCCGAAGGATCACTGCCCTCCTCATCATAATAAAGACCGCTTTCATCACCAAAATACCGGAGAGATGACGGAATTTCCAGAGAAACCGGATACAGTTGGGGCAAAACCAGTACGGAAGCCATGGCGGCTCTGTCCTTTTGGTATGATTTCTCCGGGTTTCTCTGCAAAGTACTCTCCGGCACGTGTTTTATTGTCTTTTTTATCGAAAACAAATGCAGAAAATCATACAGTATCACCTGTTCTGCGAAAATACAGACCTTCCCGGCATGCACTGCCGGAATCATGACAGAAATTTCCCTTCTCTGCCGTGGGGAAATCCTGCCTTTCTTAACCGCAGACCAGTATCGACCTTTCGTGTTTCCCGATTGCTCCGGAACCATACTCTGCTGTGCTTCCTGTCCTGCAGACAATTTCAGATGAAAATGCGGAATGGGGAGGAAACCGGTATTGACAACAGAGACAACTGCAAAAATATCCTTTCCTTTATCGATCACCCGTACATCGGCACGAACCTGTACCTGTATGCAGTACTTTCCATACAGAAGCTGCAGAACGGTCAGAAGAAACCAGACGCTTTCCCCGATCAGAAGCCACCAGCCTTCCCGGGTCTGATACATGACCATATAATACCATGTGAAAAACCAGATCAGCAGAAATGCAATATATTTCTTCATGATTTTCCTTTCAGATATTTCCGGCCAAATCGGCTGCTTCCCTGCTTTTCTTTATGTGCCTGTTCAGAAAATGCATTCTCTTTCAACATTTCCTCTTTCTTTTCTTTCCCGGTTCCTTCCTTCCACTCTTCTTTCGTTTCTTTGGGAAGTTCCGCATTCCATGATTTCGGAAGTTCCGTCTTTGCCATGATTTCCTTCAGTACATCCTCCACCGTAACCTGATTGACTCTGGCTTTTGCATTCAGCAGAATTCTGTGAATGGCAACATCGGGAAATACTGCCTTCACATCTTCCGGTATCACATAGGCTCTTCCCGCCAGAAATGCCATTCCCTGTGCCATACGGGCCAGAGCAAGAGATCCCCTTGGACTGATACCCAGCTTCACCATTTCGTGGTCCCGGGTCTGATTCACCAGCTGAAGCAAATACCGATAAACCGACTCACTGATATGGATATCTGCCAGCTGCTCCTGTATCGCAAGCAGCTCTTCTTTCCCCATAACGGTCTGTACTTCATCCAGAGGCTGTCTGCCCATTCGTTTCATCAGAATCTGCATCTCATCCGCTTCATTGGGATATCCCATATGCAGACAAATCATAAAGCGGTCTGCCTGAGAATCCGGAAGGGGCTGTGTACCGGAAGAACCGGAGGGATTCTGTGTCGCCATCACAATAAAAGGTTTCGGCACCTCCATGGTCACCCCATCCAGCGTAACCCTTCGTTCCTCCATAACTTCCAGCAGTGCCGACTGGGTTTTCGGTGAGGTTCGATTAATTTCATCGGCAAGGAACAGTTCACACATAATTGGTCCCTTTATATAGATGGATTTTCCTTCTTTCTGCTGATACATAAAATACCCTGTCACATCGGAAGGCAGCACATCCGGCGTAAACTGCAGTCTCTTCTGCTCCAGATCCATGGCTTTTGCAAAAGCCAGTGCCATGGTGGTCTTTCCCACACCGGGTATGTCATCAATCAGTACATGCCCCTGTACAAGAATGGCCGCCATCATTTTTTCAATCACAGCATCCTTGCCGATCACCACTTTTTTCACTTCATTTATCACTTTTAAAACATTGGTGTCTTTTACATTCATTTCAATTCCCGTTCCCTTTTACTCTCTCAGCTGCTCAATAATCATATCACTCAGATCCTGTACCGTACACACATCTGTCAGTTCTTCCGCAGGAATTTCGATGTCAAAAGCATCCTCCAGGTCTCCCAGCATAACCATGATTTCCATGGACGACAATCCCATATCTGCAAAAAGATCCATATCCGGTGTCACATCCAGTTCTGTCTCCGTGGATTCTGCAATTACATCAATGATCTCTTTTCTCAAATCCTGTTCTGTCATATTCTGCTCCTTCTATTCTATTGTTCCGAATCTCTATTGTGCTGAATCTCTATTGTGCCGAATCAGTTTACCAACTGCTGTTTTGACAAAAGGCTCTTCCAAAAAACGAATCTGATGAATTTGTTTATACATTGGAACTTTTCTATTATATTGTTTCATAAACTGTTCGATCCGTTCTCTTACAGCCTGTTTATCCGATTCACTGGCGGAAGATGGACAGGCGGGATATACAGCTGCCATCAGCATCTCTTTTTCCACACCAACCATAACTTCCTGAATATCCTCACAGGCATGCAATCGGGTTTCAATTTCCTCGGGACTGATATTTTCTCCATTGGAGAGAATGATCAGATTCTTTTTTCGTCCTGTCAGATACAGATATCCGTCTGCATCTGCTCTGCACAGATCACCGGTGGCATACCAGCCGTCATGAAGCACCTGTTCCGTCCCTTCCGGGTCACCATAATAGCCCATCATCACCGATTCACTTTTCAGATACAATTCACCATCTATCATTTTAACCTGCATCTGCTCCGGCGGCTTTCCGATCGTATCCGGCCGGTCCGGAGACATTTCCCACATGAAGCCGATACCTCCGGCTTCCGATGCTCCGTACCCCTGAAGAACAAGGATATCATGTTCCAGAAGAATCTGCAGAAATTCCGGACGAAATGCTGCACCGCCGCAATGAATCATGTGAAGATTCCAGCCCAGATCCTTTCCGTGAATTCCTCCCTTTTTCAGCTTTCGCACCAGAACCGGAAGCATGGATGGAACCACCGGCACATAATCCGGCTTCATTTCTTTCAAATACCGGTAAAAATGTCTCAGATCGTCGGCCAGACAAACTTCTGCTCCGAGATACAACGCATTCATGACCATAACAAATCCTGCCATATGATGGAATGGAAGGACAGCCAGTAAAGAATGAAACGGCTTATCATTTACCTGACAGCATACACTTGCCGTCAATCCGCCGGAAGACAGCATAACGGCCTTATTCTTACCGGTTGTACCTGATGTGAAAAAAATGCATGCCAGATCCTCTTTCTTCTGTTCCACAGGGGGAGCAAAAGCAAAATGTTTTACATTTTTCCTTTCCTGTATGAATTCTTCCATGGGCAGCAGATGAAATTGTGCCTTCCAGTCAGCTGCACAGACTGTATCCACTACGGAATTATCGTATAAAAGTGCATCCAGATCCACCCGATCTGCCAGCTCCATTAATGCAGCGGAATCCATCTGCCTGTCCAGAAGCACAGCAACAGATCCAATCCACAAAACAGCACAGAAACTGACCATCCATTCATAGCTGTTTTTGCCCATGATTCCTATATGTCTGCCACATAAATTACTGTATTCCAGATTATGCGCACAGATTCTGACATCCCGGAAAAAGGTTTCTGCCGAAACTTCTTTCATCCGTTTCTCTGTCTGATACCGAAAGAGACTGGATCCTGCACGCTGCTTTTCCATTTTTTCCAGAACCTGATGCATATTTATTCTATCACACATCTTTTTTTCTTCCTTTTCTGCCTTTTCGTTACATTCCGTACCATTCGGTACAGGAAATACATGACCAGACATCGTCCGCAAAAACAGAACAGAACTGCCAATGCCGGATAATCTGAAAAAATCCGGTACAAATGATGCCACGGAAAAATATATTTTTCATAAGCGTGAAGGCTGACAACCCAGATGGAATGAAAACCGATTTCCTCCAGTACCGCTG
>JBJELP010000229.1:0-1924 GCA_051879215.1 Lachnospiraceae bacterium | reverse complement strand
TGCTTTTGGAATACGAAGAAAGCGAAAATAGTAACTTAGAAACAAAATAATGACGATTCATAGTAATAAGAGCATTTGTGGAGATCGGAACAGAAATCCATGAGTGCTCTTATTGCATTTTAGAAAGATGAGGGAAAGAACATGGGAAGAAATGGAACGATTTTACCGGGAGCAAAAATTGACGGGAGAAAATATCTGGAAGATAAGCCGAAATCTTGTGATTACTGCTACTGGTGGCAAGGGCAGAAAAAAGGATGTATTCTGCCGGAATGCTACTATCTGATGCCCGAGGAAGTAAAAAAGCCGGAAGATCATAAGGCAGGAAACTGCAAAACCTGCCCTTACGGAAAGCATACGCCCTGTATCGGATACTGTATTGCAAAGCTTCAAAAAGAAATGCGGGAGAAAAAAGGAGGCGGATGTGTTGATACCAATGCTGCGAGTGGAAGTTAAAAATGACCGTCCGCTGATCTGTGCCAGAGAATTGTATGAAGCACTGGGCATTAAGACACAGTACAGTGTCTGGATCGATCGTATTATTGCTCTCGGCTTTGAGAGTGGGCAGGACTTTTATCCAAAAATGAATAAAAGTACCGGAGGCAGATGCAGTGTAGACCACTATATTACGGTGGATATGGCAAAACACATCTGTATGCTCCTTCGAAATGAAAAAGGAAAACTGTATCGCCAGTATTTTCTGGAGCTGGAAAAGGCATGGAATCAACCGGAACAGGTGATGGCAAGAGCATTGCAGCTGGCCAATACCCAGATAGCCAAATTGCAGGATCAATGTACCGAGCTTGGAGATCAGCTGATCAAACAGCAGATGCTTTTGGAAGATATGGCACCGAAGGCTGCATATCTGGATCTGATCATGAATTCCCCCTCATCTGTTCTGGTCACACAGATTGCAAAAGATTATGGGTACAGCGCGGTTTCATTTAACCGGCTTCTTCATGATATGAGGATCCAGTATAAAGTCAATGACCAATGGGTGTTATATGCCGATTATGCCGGGAAAGGTTATGTCCAGAGCAGAACAATCTATATGCACCCAAACCGCACCGGTCCGGTCGTAAGGATCCAGACAGAATGGACGCAGAAAGGCAGAAGATTTTTATATGAGTTTTTAAAAGAACAGGGAATTCTTCCCCTGATTGAGAAGGAAGGTGGATAAATGCAGGAAGAGGTAAATGAGAAGATTATTACGCTCAGTGTACAGGGAGCCAGGATTACTGCTTCTATGGTAAAAGCAGCCATGAGAAAGTTTCTTATGGAGTTGGAGCGTGAAGGTCAGAAATCATCGCAGATTAAACAGGCAGAAAAACAGGGTCAGGCCAGGGAACGCGGAATTGAAAAAGAAAAGCAAAGACAGGAAAAGAAAAAGCCCCATGGAAAGCAGACGATCAAGCAGCTGCAGGAACAGGGAGCGCAGCTGACCAATATTCAGATCACAAACCAGAATATCAAATCCTTTGACCGGGTTGCCCGTAAATATGGCATTGATTACAGCTTGAAAAGGGATGACAGTGTGACACCGCAGAGGTATCTGGTGTTCTTTAAGGCGAAGGATGTGGATGTGATGACAGCCGCATTTAAGGAATATGCCGGAGTAACCATGAAGAAGTCAAAAAAGCCTTCTGTGCGGAAGAAACTTCAGAAGTCTGTACAGAAGATGAACGTTAAGCACCGCCAGAGAGAAAAAGTGAAACAGAAAGTGAGGGGACAGCAGCGATGAGTAAAAAGAAACCAAAAGCCAGAAGCCCGGGAAAGCTGGAAACAGCAATCCGGCAAAGTTTATCAAAAGTCAGCGTGAAAAAGTTGGTTGCAATGAATATTCCCTATCTCATCGCTTTCTATGTGGTAGAAAAATGTGCATGGCTTTACCGGCACTGCATCGGTGGCACTGTGGTTCAAAAGCTGG
>JBJELP010000228.1:0-1970 GCA_051879215.1 Lachnospiraceae bacterium | reverse complement strand
TTCCTGTATCCTGATTTTCTATACCAACAGTTTTCTCATGAAACAGCGCAAACAGGAATTCGGTTTATACAATGTGCTGGGAATGGAAAAAAGACATATCGGGAAAATCCTGCTGTGGGAAACTCTTATTTCCTGTACCTTTGTTCTGGGCGGCGGTCTTCTGGCAGGAATCCTTCTGTATAAGCTGTGTGCCCTTCTGATCTGCAGGATTCTGGCCGTGAACAGTGTCCTGGGCTTTTACCATCTTTCGCCCAAAACACTGATTCCAACCGCAATCTTTATTTTTCTGCTGTATTTTGTCACCTATCTCTATAACCGGATCTGTATTGCACGTCTGAATCCGGTGGAATTGCTGCAGAGCAGACATACAGGAGAAAAAGAACCAAAAGTAAAATGGGTTTTACTGCTGATTGGTCTGATTTCTCTGATTGCAGGCTATTACATTTCCATTACAACAACAGAACCCCTGAAGGCCATTGAACTGTTTTTTGTTGCAGTTCTTCTGGTTGTTGTCGGCACCTACTGTCTGTTTATCACCGGAAGTACAGCCCTGTTAAAACTGTTGAAACGCAATGAGAAATTCTATTATCAGAAAAAGCATATGATCGCTGTCTCCGGTCTGCTGTACCGCATGAAACAGAATGCCGTGGGTCTGGCCTCCATTACGGTTCTGGCAACCATGGTTCTGGTGATGGTATCCACCACCGTCAGCATGTATGCCGGTATCAACGATACTATTAAAGAACAGTATCCTCATCAGATGTCTCTGTCTGCCGCCTATGATGTGAACGATGAAATGGTAAGTATTCCGCCGGATCAGCTGCTTTCCATGATTCAGAAATCTTCTGAAAAAGAAAACCTGTCCATTTCCTGGTACCAGACCCGGCAGTATCTGAACTGTGCCTTTCGAACGGACGGAACCCTGTTCTGGACCGATCGATCAAAGAAAGATGGATATCTTTGCCAGTGCTGGTTCATCACAGCCGATCAATACCGGACTATGACCGGAGAATCCCTTTCTCTGTCCGGAAATGAAGTGGCTGTCTATTGTTATCCGGACAATGTTTCACCGAAACCGGAAGCCTTTTCCATCGATGGTTGCAGTTTTGTATCGGTTACGGAGCTGGCCGAGTTTCCGTTCCCCATCAATCAGAATCCTCTCAGTGATATTATCGGATTTGTTGTCAGCGGAGAAACAGTCCTTCATCAGGTTGATCAGCTGCAGAAAAAAGGATATCAGGAATATGCATCCACCATCAGCAATGAACTTCTGATTGATTTTGAAAATGAAGAAGCGGTCATTCTCGTATATGAATCACTGATTTCCGATTTCAGCATGCAGGTTCGTCAGTATATCGATTCCCAGCCGGACAGCAGCGGGGCATACGGCACAAGCATCAACAGTAAGTGGGACACTATGGAATATCTCTATGGAATGTACGGCACTCTTCTATTCCTGGGCATTCTGTTATCCATTGTCTTCCTCTTTGCCACTGCCCTGATCATATACTATAAGCAGATTTCCGAAGGCTATGAAGACAGAAACCGTTTCCAGATTCTGCAGAAAGTCGGTATGCGTGCAGATGAAGTGAAGGGGGCCATTCACAGTCAGATTTTACTGGTATTCTTCCTTCCGTTATTTACAGCTGCTCTGCATGTATTCTTCGCATTTCCGATTCTCACAAGGCTGCTGAATATCTTATTCCAGTCCAATCAGACATTGTTCATGGGATGTACCATCGGCTCCCTGGGAGTTTTTGCTGTCATCTATACCCTGATCTACAGCATTACAGCACGGATTTACTATCAGATTGTGAAATAACAGAATGCAAAGATCATACTGTCATGTGTTTCATAATTAAAAACAGGGGGCTGTCGCACTAATTTTAATTAGTATGTGGTCCTTTTTCGCACATCAAGCCAGCCAGTATATCCACCACAGGTACAGAACCTGAGTCTTTGAAGTTCTA
>JBJELP010000227.1:3051-8129 GCA_051879215.1 Lachnospiraceae bacterium | reverse complement strand
CCTCGGCGCAGGCCTCGGTATCTGGGGTGCAATTAACCTTCTGGAAGGATATGGCAATGACAACCCCGGCAGTAAGTCCCAGGGTATGAAGCAGCTCATGGCCGGCGGCGGTGTTGCTCTGATCGGCATCACTCTCGTTCCGCTTCTTTCCGGCTTATTTTAATCGGTTCGGAGGCAGCTCATGGAACACATACTCGAACAGATTACAGACTGGCTGAAAACGATGCTGGTCGCAGGAATCATGGATAATCTTTCGGGGATGTTTGATTCGGTCAATACGCAGGTAGGCGATATTGCAACACAGGTAGGCACCACCCCGGCGGCATTTTCGCCGGGTGTTTTTGCCATGATCCGTAACGTGTCGGAATCGGTGATTGTCCCCATTGCGGGACTTGTGCTTACCTTTATCGCCTGCTGGGAACTGATTCAGATGATTATTGATCACAATAATCTTGCCAACTTTGAAACCTGGATTTTCTTTAAGTGGATCTTCAAGACGTATGTTGCAGTTATGTTGATCACGAACTGCTTCGATATCACAATGGCAGTTTTTGATGTGGCACAGCATGTTATCAGCTCCAGTGGAGGTGTCATTACCGCTGATACGGCAGTTGACGCCTCGGCACTGGAAACACTGGAAGATACGGTCATGGCGATGGATCTCGGACCGTTGCTTGGTCTGTATATCCAGACTTTCCTTGTGGGAGTTACCATGTGGATCCTGTCTAAGCTGATTTTTGTCATTGTCATGGGTCGTATGCTGGAAATCTATCTGGTAACCAGTCTTGCTCCGATTCCATTTTCCACTTTTGGAAACAGGGAACAGAGTCAGGTGGGCCAGAATTATCTGCGTTCTTTGATAGCATTAGGTTTTCAGGGATTCCTGATCATGGTAGTGGTCGGTATCTATGCAGTGATGATTCAGACCATATCGATTACGGATGACATTATTATGTCTATCTGGACCGTATTCGGTTATACGATCCTGCTCTGTTTCACATTGTTTAAGACCGGTTCACTCAGCAAATCTGTATTAGCGGCTCACTAAGTTTTAATGAAGTGTCGGTAAATGAAAAACGACAAAACTATCGTTTTTGAAATTCCGGTTATGTCTGTGATTTCATGAAAAAACGGCAAAACCCCTATTTTAGAAATTCCAGTTACGGAGGTCAATATGGCATATATCTCAGTTCCTCGTGATCTTACGCGAGTGAAAACAAAAATCTTATTTAATCTGACAAAAAGACAGCTTCTTTGCTTTGGGGCGGCAGCACTGATTGGTGTGCCGTCTTTCTTTTTGCTCAGAAGTTCAGTTAATACCAGTCTGGCGGCTCTGGGCATGATGATGATCATGCTGCCTCTGTTCTTCCTTGGAATGTATGAGAAGGATGGAATGCCTTGTGAAGTACTGGTGAAGCATTTTATTCAGGCGAAATTCATCAGACCGAAGATTCGTCCCTATCAGACTAACAACGATTACAGGCACCTGATGAGACAGGCTGCCGCAGAAAAAGAAATAAAGGAAATCTTGCAGGGCAAAACTGCAAAGAAGGGAGGCAGGAGCAATTGAGTGTTTCTATCAAGAGTCTCTTCTTAAAGTTTCTTGGAAAGGATCCGGATAAGGATACGAAAAGCTATTCCATTCCGAAGAATCTTTCCAGAAGGGAACAGAAGCAGATTCGTGAAATCATTGAAAAAGTACGTGGCGACGATGGAGTTCCCAGAACAGCCCAGCAGTCGATTCCGTTCCAGCGTATGTTTCCTGACGGCATTTGCCGCGTCAGTGATAACTATTATACAAAGACCATTCAGTTCCAGGATATCAACTACCAGCTTGCCCAGAAGGAGGATAAGGCAGCCATTTTCGATGAGTGGTGTGGATTCCTGAACTTTTTCGACAGTTCCATTCATTTCGAACTGTCCTTTATGAACATGGCCACGGATGCAGATGCATTTGAAAAGAGCACCAGAATTCCTCTTCGAAAGGATTCCTTTGATCCGATCCGTGCCGAATACAGCCAGATGTTGAAAGCTCAGCTGGAAAGAGGCAATAACGGCCTGACCAAGACCAAATATATTACTTTTGGTATCGAGGCGGAGTCATTTAAACATGCCAGGCCCCGGCTGGAGCATGTGCAGACGGATCTTCTCAATAACTTCCGTCGTCTTGGCGCAGCTGCTAAAGTGCTGGATGGTAAGGAGAGACTGCAGTTAATGCATAGCATGTTCCACATGGGTGATAAAGAAAAATTCTTCTTTGACTGGAAATGGCTTCCTGAGAGTGGACTTTCCGTGAAGGATTTTGTCGCCCCGTCCTCATTTTCCTTCCCTGGCGGCAGAACATTTACCATGGGATCCATGTATGGAGCCATGAGCTATCTGGCCATTACAGCCTCTGATATCTCCGACCAGTTCCTGAAGGATTTCCTGGAAATGGATTCCAGTCAGGTTATTTCCATGCATATCCAGTCTGTGGATCAGACCGCTGCGATCAAGCAGGTTAAGCGCATCATCACGGAACTCGATAGAAGTAAGATTGAGGAGCAGAAAAAGGCGGTAAGGTCCGGGTATGACATGGATATTCTTCCCTCTGACCTTGCAACCTACGGAAATGACGCGAAATCGCTGCTCAAGGAGCTGCAGAGTCAGAATGAGCGTATGTTCATGATCACCTTCCTGATCATGAATACCGGCAAGACAGAGCAGGAGCTGGAGAATAACATCTTTCAGGCTTCCAGTATTGCCCAGAAGCATAACTGTAATCTGATCCGGCTGGACTTTCAGCAGGAACAGGGTCTGATGTCGTCGCTTCCACTGGCCCGGAATCTGGTGCCGATCAGCAGAGCGCTTACTACTTCCAGCACTGCAATCTTCATGCCCTTTACCACTCAGGAATTATTTCAGGATGGTCCGGAGGCATTGTATTGTGGTCTGAATGCCCTGTCCAACAACCTGATCATGGTGGACAGAAAGCTTTTAAAGAATCCGAATGGCCTGATTCTCGGTACCCCTGGTTCCGGCAAATCATTTGCTGCGAAGAGGGAAATGCTCAATGCCTTTGTTGTGACAGAGGACGATATCATCATTGCAGATCCTGAAGCCGAGTACACGGCTCTTGTCAATAAGCTGAAGGGGCAGGTAATTAAGATCAGTCCTTCCAGCAGCCAGTATATTAATCCGATGGATATCAATGACTCTTATTCTGAAGAGGATGATCCTACCAGCTTAAAATCTGACTTTATCCTGTCTCTTTGTGAGCTGGTTGTGGGTGGTAAAGATGGCCTTCTTCCGGTAGAAAAGACCGTTATCGACCGTTGTGTTCATCAGATCTATCAGAAATATTTCGAAGATCCGGTACCGGAAAAGATGCCGATCTTAGAGGATCTCTATAATGCCCTTCTCCTTCAGGAGGAAAAGGAAGCACGTCATGTTGCAACAGCACTTGAAATCTACGTCAAAGGTTCCCTGAACCTGTTCAACCACAGAACGAACGTAGATATTAATAACCGGATCGTCTGTTATGACATCAAGGAACTGGGCAAGCAGCTGAAAAAAATCGGCATGCTGATTGTGCAGGATCAGGTCTGGGGACGTGTAACTGCCAATCGTTCTGCCGGTAAAACTACCCGTTATTATATGGACGAATTTCACTTGCTGCTCAAAGAGGAACAGACAGCAGCATATTCGGTAGAAATCTGGAAGCGCTTCCGTAAATGGGGCGGCATCCCGACAGCCATTACGCAGAATGTAAAAGATCTTCTTGCTTCCCGTGAGGTGGAGAACATTTTTGAGAACTCTGATTATGTGTATATGCTGAACCAGGCCGCCGGTGACAGGCAGATCCTTGCCAAACAGCTGAACATTTCGCCGCATCAGCTGTCCTATGTCACCCATTCCGGGGAAGGCGAGGGGCTTCTTTTCTATGGAAATGTGGTGCTTCCGTTTGTAGATCATTTCCCTACAGACCTTGAGCTCTATCGTATTATGACCACAAAATTATCCGAAATCACACCGACTGCATAAGGAGGTGCCGGATGGAAAGAAAAACAACGCGTCTTTGGTTCGGTAAAGAAGAACTGGACCATGCACCGGTCAGAAAAGCTGCTGACAAGGCAGAAAAGGCTGCAAATCGTGCAGATAAGGCAAAAGCCAGACTCTCTGGTGAGCAGTCTGTTGTGACGAAGGGCAGTAAAAAGCTACGGCACGAGGATGATAAGTCAACACAGCGTCAGGCCCAGCTTCGCTTTGGCAAGAAAGAAGAAAAGGAAAAAACTGTGGCTGGATCTGAAAAGCTGAAAGGCAAATCAGAAAGTAAGCTGAGACACAGTGTATCTGCCAGTGAAAAAGCCTTTGGAGTGAAGGCTTCAGACAAAGCAGTCCATGCAAAGAAAAATACAGCTAAAAATGCTAAAACGCCCGATGCAGGAATAAATACATCTGCAAAGAAAGTTGTTTCTTCCGGTAAAGAAACTGCATCAGGCAAGAATCCTCCCATCAGCAGTAAGTTGAAGGAGGAAACGGATGCTGCTAAGGCTGTAAGACAACATCTGAAATTTCCCGCAGAAAATGAGGCTCTTAAGGATCCTCGTCTCACTGGCAGGGGACTTAAGAAAACGGCAGGAGTTGCTGCCAGTGCTGTCATCCAGGCAAAAATCAGTCAGAGCAATGAGGATGATAATGTTTCTGTTAATGCCATGCAGGCAGCTTCGGAGGCAGCTGAAGGAAGTGCCAGACTGGTATCAGAGGTTGGTTATAGTAAGAAAATGAAGGATTATGAAAAAGCGGTTCGTCTGGATCAGAAATCCCACAAAGCTAATCTGAATGCTCTTTATGAGGCTGACAAGGCCAAAAATCCGGAGAAGTATTCGAATCCCATCTCAAGGTGGCAGCAAAAAAGGCAGATCAAAAAGGAATATGAAGCAGCCAGAGCTGCGGCAGATTTCCGGAATTTTGCCGAAGGTACAGGCACAGCTGCGGGAACTGCAAAAAAGACTGTCAGTACCGGTCAGAACCTGATTGAAAGGCTGAAATACTATGCAGTCGAGCATAGCGGATTTATCAAATTCCTGTTGCTGGCT
>JBJELP010000227.1:0-2951 GCA_051879215.1 Lachnospiraceae bacterium | reverse complement strand
GCTGAAATACTATGCAGTCGAGCATAGCGGATTTATCAAATTCCTGTTGCTGGCTCTGCTGATTTTAATGCTGGTGGTGACCGTGCTTCAGTCCTGCTCTACTATGTTTACGGGTGCTCTTACAACTGTAACTGCCACATCCTGGCCTGCAGATGATATTGAAATATCAAAAGCAGAGGCCTATTATGTGAAGCTGGAGTGTGAGCTTCGCAAGAAGATCGATAAGATTCCGGATACCCATTCCGGCAGCGATGAGTATAACTATGAAATTGCCGACATCGGACATGATCCGTCGGTTCTGATCAGTTATCTCTGTGCAAAGTACGGAGGCTTTAAATTTGCCGATATCAAAGCAGACATAGAGGACCTCTTTAACCTGCAGTACAATCTGTCGATCAGTGAACGTAATGAGAATAGAACCCCTGACAGCGATGTCAAAATAACGGATGTAAAGCTGACATCCAAAGATCTGGAGACTGTCTGCAACAGTCTTATGTCAGAAGAAGAAAAGAAAATGTACGACATGTACCAGATGACCCATGGTAACCGTATGTTCTTCGGAACTCCGGTACCTTATAACTGGCATGAAAATATTCTCTTTCACTATGGTTATTATTATGATGCCGTGAATATGAAGGTGGAGGATTCCGATGAAATGATTCTTTCTCTTCCTGAGGGTGTTCAGGTAATGTCGGTCATGGATGGAACCGTGAAATCCGTATCCGCTGATAAGGTGGTTCTGGTGGATGAGCATGATTATGAGATCATTTTATCCGGACTTAAGAATATATCTGTCAGTAAAAATGATACTGTGGAGTCTGGCCAGAGTATTGCAAAGGTAAGATCCGGTTTGAAGCTGTCCATCCGTTTCAAATACAGGGGCACTTATTATAATCCATATTTCTATATGGATACAGGTACTGCTGTGATCGCTTCACCGGGAATCGCCAGTGATAAGGCTGCCGCACTAATAAATGAGGCGAAAAAGTATCTGGGAACACCTTATGTGTGGGGAGGCTACAGTCCGAGTGGATTCGACTGCTCCGGTTATGTCAGCTATTGCCTGACTCATTCCGGAGTAAAGAATACAGGACATTTGACAGCCAATGGACTTTTAGCGCAGTGCAGGCGTATCTCAAAGGATCAGCTTCAGCCAGGTGATCTGGTATTTTTTCAGGGAACTTATGAAACATCCGGAGCCTCGCACGTGGGCATATTCATCGGCTCCGGGCAGTATGGCAGTGCCACATTTATCCATTGCGGTGATCCCTGTCAGTACGGAAATCTGAATTCCAGCTACTGGATCGAGCATTGGCTGACCGACGGCAGGATCCTGGACAAGAAAAAGTAAATGTATATCGTAAATTGTAAGTCGGTATCTGTCATCATAGGCGGGTGCCTTTTTGTATGAGTTTATCAGTCATAAATCTTTGAATTCATGACTGATCATAGGAGGGTAATCAAATGAGCGCAAAGCTTGAAAAGATTGGCGCGGAACGAGAAAAGGCGCGTCAGAAACGTGATGAATGGGATGCCAGATACAAGGAACTGGATCGTAAGTATAGAGCACAGGAGAATATCGAGATTCAAGATACAGTTCATTCATATCATCTCACTCCCGGACAGCTTGCAAAGCTTCTTGCACAGCTGGAATCCGGTGATGGCAATCTGAATATTGAATTACCTGCTTCTGATGAAGTACAGGGTTATGGGGAGGATTATAATGAAACTCAGGAATAAGATCACAGCATTAATCATGACTCTCTGCATGAGTGTTTGTATGGTTCCTACGGTGGCATTCGCTTACGATGGAAAGTCATCCTCAGAGAAACGTGAAGCAGATACTGCAACAGATGGTATCTCCGTAACCATTGATGGTCAGAAAATTGATCTTGGCGATATCGAGTCAGATGGTGAAGCAGGTGATATGCTGGCATCCATTTTCGGTCTTATGCTTTCAGGTCTGGGAGGCACCGAAAAATCCGATCCCCTTACACCGGCCGGCAACCTGACTCTGATCGATGATATCGGAAGTTCAACCGGTAAGGGCAAGCAGTTTATTACTGTTGTGACCAGGACAGGCAATTATTTTTATATCATTATAGACCGTGATGCAGAGGGCGAAGGCACGGTGCATTTCCTCAATCAGGTAGATGAAGCGGATCTCTTTCATCTCCTTGACGAGGAAGCCCAGGAAGAATACATCCAGCAAATTACAGAAACTGAAGAACCGGAAATCGATGAGTCCGAACCAGAATCTGAAACAGAACCGGAGCTGGAGCCGGAACCTGAAAAGAAACCGGGGAATATGAAAGGAATCATCGGTATTCTTGGACTGATCGGCCTTACCGCTGCAGGCGGCGGATATTATGTTGTTCAGAATATGAAAAAGAAGAAAGCTGACAACAGGCCCGATCCGGATGAAGATTATGATGCATATGACGATGAGTCAGATGATACAGATTATGTGGATATGGATGAAACTGAGGATGCATATGATGAAGAGTATGTATCGGAAGAGGATAATGAAGCATAATTTCAGAAATCAAAGATATGAATTCACAAACACTCTGTGGAATGTATGAAAAATACACTCTGCAGGGTGTTTTTTATCTGCTCAAAAGTACTTGACTTTTGTTGGCAGTTTTCTATGGAGGAAAAGCCATGAGTAATGAAGAAAACATCCCGGTACTGACAAAAACAGACCTGATCACACTGTTGCAAAACATGGATGATCATGTAATTCTCACCATCAACCTGGAAGGAGATGCGAAGATGGCGAAGCATAATCCCTTTGAATTGGAACGGGTTTCCGTTCGCCTGGTCCGAGATTCCGGTGGCCCTCTGATCAGTGATGTGCCGCTTAATTCTCCTAAAATGGTAGCAAAGCTGCTTTATAATGAGATATTTGCTGATCTGGACAGAGAGATATTTGCCGTAGTTAATCTGAA
>JBJELP010000226.1:0-8134 GCA_051879215.1 Lachnospiraceae bacterium | reverse complement strand
CTTTTGAATCAGGCGAACAGTATCTTATCCAGCAGAAAAAATATGAAAAGCTGCTACAGGAGCAGAGGAACACCATCAAATTTGTCTTAAGCAGTCCAATGTTATAGTACAAATCTGGATACACATGAAAAGCTAAGCTATGTAACGGTATGTCCATATAATCACCACGTCCACCAGACATACTTATTCTGTTCATGAGTTCAGTATAAGAATCGTTTTCCGATAGTTTTGAGACAAAAGAGCTAAACCCCCAAATTTCTTTTCCGCTTCGAGTTTCGACAAAACAGTCGATTTCTGTAAAGTCTTTGGAATTACCATAAACATAGTATCTGTCAAGTAGCAATTCTTTTAATAATTCTTCGATTATGTCGAACCAAAGAAAAGAAGTCCAATAGAAAAACTCAATGCCTTCTTCATCTTTGAAAACACAATTGTCAACACCATATTTTTTCACATATAGCTCCTTAAGCTTTATGGCGCAGGAATCTATCATTTCGTCTTGAATCAGATACTCAATGGCTATTTCCAATGTTTCTTTTATCCACTTTATTTTCTTAAGCAATGACTGCTCTGCCAAATGTTCTGCAAAATCAATACCATGTTCTTTGGCGACATCTTGTTTAATTATTAGTTTGGATAACTCGTTGGTATATGGAATATAAATTTCAATATCTGTTGGATTGCGTCCATTCTTCAAAAATCTTCGATATAATTCTTTTAGTTCTTCTTTTGTCTCTGAGCCTAAAGCAATTTGATTACCTGAGCGTACGACCGATAGTTTATATCGTTTATTGCTGACCAAAAAAGTTTTAATTTTTACACATGTTATATCTTTATCAACCCAGAATATACCATTATATCTGCAAATCTCCTTTAATGGTTCTGGAACATTTGATGGAAACTTTTGGATTCCAACGAATATAGGGATTATGTTTTTATTATTTCTAAGCGCAATTTGTGCTTCATGAAAAATCCAATCATTGGGCTCAGTGCAGCGATCGAAAACTGTTTCTGTAATAATCACAATAAAGTCAGAACAGTTTTCGATACGCTCAATAATAGCAGAATCAAAGCTTCCATTTTTTAAAGATTCGGTATCCAGAAAAATGTTGTAACGTTGCATAGAGATTGATATATTGATTCGGCTACTGGTTTTCCACCGTCTCTGCGATAACTGATAAAAACTGACATATTGCCCATCCTCCTTAAATCATCCCGAAGTGCTGGAGTGCCTCCTTGATTGCTTTTTCTTTCTCCGGCGGGCATTGGGGCTGCCTGGTATCCTCAGACTTCGGCTTATTGTAGTTTTCCCGCTCAATGATACCGCATTTCTGCTTCACCTGTGCGATATACAAATTGCTGACCTTCAAGCCGGTATGCTCCAGCACATAATCCTTGATCTCTTTATAGGTAGCTTTCTTTTCCGCATCGGTCAAATCCAGCTCGTCCATATCCAACTCAACTTCAATATGCTGAGTCGATTATAGTTTGGATAAAAGACATACCGTCTCCACATTCCCAGTTGCCGGGAACATATCGACACTGCACATCTTCTCCACCTGATATCCATGGGTGAAAAACATTTCCAGGTCTCTGGCCAGGGAAGTGGGTTTGCAGGATATATAAACCATGCGTTCCACATTATAGGAAAGAATCTTCGGAAGTGCCTTGGGATGGATTCCTTCACGGGGAGGATCCAGTACCAGCAGATCCGGTTTTTCTTCAATGGTATCCAGTACCTTTAATACATCACCTGCCAGGAAACTGCAGTTGGTAAGCCCGTTCAGTGCTGCATTTTCCTTTGCTGCCTCCACGGCTTCTTCTACAATTTCAACGCCGGTGATGTGTTTAGCTGCAGGTGCCAGAATCTGTGCAATGGTTCCGGTTCCGCTGTAAAGGTCAAATACTCTGCAGTCTTTTGTGTCTCCGATATAGTCTCTTGCAATGGAGTACAGAACTTCAGCACCTTTTGAATTGGTCTGGAAAAAGGAAAATGGTGTAATTTTAAACTGCAGGCCCAGTATGTTCTCTGTGATATAATTTCTTCCATATAACAGATCGGTTCTGTCGTTCTGAACAATATCTGCCAGACTGTCATTTAACGTATGGAGGACACCGGTGAGGGTTCCTTTTAACGGAAGGCTGCACAGCATGTCCGTATAGGCTTTCAGCATATTTTCTTCTGTTTCAGAAGGCTGAAGCAGAGTTTCCGTCTGTTCCGGAATCGTTTTCTGTTCTTCCGGATCTGCTGTTTTGGATACGGCAGCATTCTTCAGAAAATACTGGGTACTGGTGACGAGATCCACCAGAATTTCACCGGTCATTGCTGTTTTTCTCACCAGCAGATGACGAAGATATCCGGTATGACGCATTCTGTGATAGTATGACAGATTCCTTTCTCTGAAAAAGGAAAGAGTCGCTTTCAGAATATCGGTAAAATCGGAATCCGTTATTCGGCAGTCTGTTACCGTTACGATGTCATGGAAACTTCCTTTTTTATGCATACCGAGAGACAGATCTCCATCCTTGCATTCATCTCCAAAGGTATATTCCATTTTATTGCGGTATCCACAGGAGTCCGGGCTGGCAACGATTCCATCATAAATGAATTCCTGTTTATACTGGTCAAATACCGGCTGCATCAGTTTACGGATCTGCTGCTCCTTGATTTTCAGCTGTTCTTCGTAGGGAATGCTCTGATACAGACAGCCGCCGCATTTGCCGAAATGCTCACACACATTTTCTGCGGTTTCCAGAGGGGATTTTTCAAGGGTCTCCAAAAGACGCCCTTTTCCGCTTTTGGCTTTCTTCACAGCAAAACGGATTTTCTGTCCGGGAAGCGCCTGCTTGATTTGTATTTTTTTGCCTTCTGCCATGCAATAGCCTCTGTCCGGAAAATCGATTCCCTCTACTACTGCTTCATAAATCTGTCCTTTTTTCATATAAATAAACTCCTGCTCTATCTAATTTGTCGGATAACTCATAGATACCAATCAAATTTGTACAAATATATTTGTTTCAATTTCTCACCCACTACTTAACATCAATGTTGTTTGAAGTGGGGGAATTCTATTTAATTGTTGCAAATTGAGGACACATGATCTGAACCATGATATAACGGATTAATCTCCGCATAGAAAAGAATCGCACCTGTTTTCTGTTTTCCGGTGCGATTCTTCTGGATTTCCTATCATTTTGATTTCTGCTGAAAAAATGTGTTCTGAAAAGATCAGTCTTCTTCAAAAATGTCGTCTTCAGAACCTTTTTCTTCTGCTTCGTCTTCCGCTTCATCTTCAAAATCATCGAAGAAATCATCGTCTTCAAATTCGTCGTATTCTTCACAGCAGTTCAGCTTTTTGTAAATCAGAACAGCTGCTGCAGCAATCACTGCAATGGCGAGGATAATACCAGTGATGATGCAGATTTTCTTTTTGTTTTCAGATTCTTTTACAGATCGAATGATGCGTTCCAGTTCTTCTCTGTTGATTGAAATGTTGCTCATGATCAGCACGTCCTTTCTTATGTTGTAAACATATTTCTGTTAGTATAACATATCTGTCTGTTTTTTACTACAGGAAATCGAAATAAGAATCAGATTTTCTGCAATTTGGCAAAGGATGCAAACATACGTTTCTGACCGAATTTATCAAAATTCACAGATACCTCATAATCCCGTTTTCCATCAATGATGGAAAGTACCGTTCCTTCTCCGAATTTAATATGTTTCACCCGATCTCCCACTTCATAGGAAAGGCTATCCATTTTCTCAACTTTAAACTGTCTGCCCAGGGCTTCCTTATCCATCTGTTTGCGAATCGGAACAAAGGATCCGGACTGCGCCCTATGTCCGCCCATTCCATATGAACTGCTGCATGTCACTCCGGTTCCATATGAACTGCTGTCAGATCCGCTGTATCCATATGCACTGCTTCCGGTTCCACTGTATCTTTGCGCACTGCTTCCGGATTTTCCGGTTCCATACGCACCGCTGCCGTACATACCGTTTCCACGTGTATTGGTACTCAGTACAGTTGCCGGTATTTCCGTACAGAAACGGGAAACTCTGGAGTATCTGGTTTCCCCGTTTACCATACGCTGGCGGGCCCAGGTGAGGGTCAGCTCTTTTCTGGCTCTGGTGATTCCGACATAGGCCAGACGACGCTCTTCCTCCAGATCCGAAGGATCATCGGAATTGATGGACATGCTGCTGGGGAATAATCCGTCTTCCATGCCGCAGAGATAGACATAATCGAATTCCAGTCCTTTTGCACTGTGGAGAGTCATCAGGATGACCTTATCTTCCTCTTCATCCATCCGGTCGATGTCTGCAACCAGAGCAACCTCTTCCAGAAATGCGGAAAGGGTTGCTTCACCTTCTGCGTGATCTTCATAATCCGCCGCCTTGTTGATGAATTCCTGAATATTTTCCAGCCGTGTCTGGTTTTCAATGGTATCGTCATTTTCCAGTTCCTGCATATAGCCGCTGGTTTCCAGTACATTTTCAATCAGTTCATGGAGGGGATAATTTTCCGCCATGGTTCGGAAGAGAGAGATCTGTTCCACAAAGTGTTGGATTTTCGACAATGCACGGCTTCTGGACAGAGCTGGAATATAAGGGGCATTCTGCAGGGCTTCATAAAAACTGATTCCCTGTTCGTCTGCAAAAGCCTGCACCTTTCCGATGGTTGCCGCACCGATTCCTCTTTTGGGCACATTGATAATACGGGCAGCAGAGATATCATCGCTGCCGTTATCCACGGTTTTCAGATAGGCAAGGATATCTTTGATTTCCTTACGCTGATAGAAGTTGATACCACCCACCAGCTGATAGGGGATTCCTTTGTTGACCAGACGTTCTTCCAGTGCACGGGACTGGGCATTGGTCCGGTACAGGATGGCATAATCGCTATAGGCAGCACCTGCATTATGGGCATTTCGGATTTCTTCCGTAATCTGATCCGCTTCCACAATAGCATTGTCATACCCTTTCAGGGTAACTTTTTTGCCGGCTTCATTTTCTGTCCACAGACGTTTTTCCTTTCTGCCGGTATTGTTTCGGATCACATCATTGGCGGCATCCAGAATATTCTGGGTGGAACGGTAATTCTGCTCCAGACGGATCACAACGGCTTCCGGGAAGTACGTTTCAAAATCCAGAATGTTGCGGATATTGGCACCGCGGAATTTGTAAATGGACTGATCGTCATCGCCCACAACACAGAGATTTCTGGATCCCGCTGCCAGCAGACGAACCAGTTCAAACTGTGCCGTATTGGTGTCCTGATATTCATCCACCATGATGTAGCGGAACCGATTCTGATAATAATCCAGAACCTCTTCATTGGTACGGAACAGTTCCACCGTTTTCATGATCAGATCATCGAAGTCCAGTGCATTATTCTTCTTCAGGGCTTCCTGATACTCCGTGTATATCTCTCCGATCTGCATCATACGATAATCACCGGAAGCGTCTTTACAGAATCTCTCCGGTGAAATCAGGTTATCCTTGGCAGAGGAAATGTACTTCATCACCACACGGTCTTTATACATTTTCTGATCCACATCCAGTTTTTTCATAACCTGATGGAGCAGTGTTTTCTGGTCATCGGTATCATAAATGGAAAAACTGGTGGAGTATCCGAGGCTTTCAATATGTCTTCGAAGAATTCGAACACATGTGGAATGGAAGGTGGAAACCCAGATGCTTTCCGCACCAAACTCCACCAGCTTGTCCACCCGCTCCCGCATTTCTCCGGCTGCTTTGTTTGTAAATGTAATTGCAAGTATATTCCATGGATTTACATCCTTTTCGTCAATCAGATAGGCAATCCTGTGAGTCAGCGTTCTGGTCTTTCCGGATCCTGCCCCTGCCAGAATCAGCAGCGGGCCTTCTGTCTGATATACCGCTTTCTGCTGCTCAGGATTCAATTGCTCATAAATTGTACTCATTCAATCCTCCCATTTCTGTTGTTGTTGATCGGAATCCATCCGTTGTATCATGGGTGCAAATTTGTTTACCCACAAATCATGTGGATACCAGTATGTCTCACTTTTATTAACGTGAGCCATATTAGTATAGCATAAAAACATCTGTTTGTGTTTTCTAATTTATGAACTTGCATGAATTTTCATTTTCGCTTATACTGAAAGCTATAAAGAACAGGAAGTGAGTAAATTGTCAAATTCGAATAATCCAAATCTGAAGAACCTGACCCGGCTGTTTCGCCGATTGCTGTCGCTGGAGTATATCCGACCGGAGGATATCCCGTCCCTTGACCTGTATATGGATCAGGTGACCAGTTTCATGGAAGAACATCTGGAATCATCCAAACGTTTTGAATCCGATAAGATTCTGACCAAAACCATGATCAATAACTATGCGAAGAATGATCTTCTGCCTTCGCCATATAAGAAGAAATATTCCAAAGACCATATGATATTTCTGATTTTCATATACTATATGAAGAATATCATGAGTATCAATGATATCAAAAAGCTTCTGGAACCGATTGAAGAAAACTACTTTGGCGGAAACGGAAAAATCCCATTATCGGAAGTATACGGTGAAATAATCGATTATCTGAAACAGGAGCAGGATGATCTGTTTTTGAATATCCGGAAGGAATTCAGAGCATCGGAAAAAACCTTTTCCAATACCTCAGCGGAGCTGTCTGATGCGGAGAAGGAAAAGCTTCATCGTTTTGCCTTTATCTGTTCTCTTGCTTTCGACGTATATCTGAAAAAACTGATGATTGAAACCATGATCGATGAAGATTTCTTCATGAATGAAAAAGAAACGAAAAACAAAGACGGCAAAAGTAAAAACCAGAAGAAAAAAGAATCCTGATATAAAAAGGAGATACGTTCCGATGCATCCTGCACCAGCGTATCTCCCTCTTTTTACTGTTCTTTCATTCGTTCCAGCACCATGTCATATCCGTCATTGCCATAATTTAATGAACGATTTACCCTGCTGATGGTTGCTGTGGATGCACCTGTCTTTTCTGCAATTTCCAGATATGTTTTCTTCTCACGAAGCATTCTGGCAACTTCAAATCTCTGAGCCAGAGAGAGCAATTCGTTTACGGTACAGGCATCTTCAAAGAAACTGTAACACTCTTCCACTGTCTGTAAGGTTAATATTGCATGAAATAAAGAATCAACCTCTTCTTTTTTCAATTTACTGTTCATTTCAACCTCCAACATCTATTATTATAAATCGACGCTTGCAAAGCGTATATCACAGCATATGAAAACGGGGAATAGAAAAACAATTTTTTCATATGCTGATACTATTCAGAGATGTATTATGTCAGCTGCAGCTGATCCGAATCCCGCGCCAAGACTCGCGAGCGAGTCTTGAATGGTTTCAGCAAATACTTTCTTATGCTGAAACATCTCTATATTAACATTTTAAACAGATAAAGTCCAGTACAATTCCCTTTGTAACATGGGGACAATTCCATTTGAACCATTATCAGAGTAAAAATACATGCATATATGTATTTTATACGCATTTGTCAGGCAACTCATGTTATGACAGAATAACATGAAAAGAAACAAGATGTAGTATATACCCATTTATTATGCTTTATTCTGACGATGATGTTATTATAATATAACATATTGATTGACTTTTTCGGAGAAAAAAGGTATTATTGTGTTATGAATGAATTACATGACACAGGAGGAAATCATGTTAGAAACGTTTTTTCAGTTGAAAGAAAACAATACGAACGTAAAAAAAGAAGTGAATGCGGGAATTACCAGTTTTGTGACCATGGCATATATCCTTGCAGTCAATCCTGCTCTTTTATCAGCAGCAGGAATGGATCCCCAGGGGGTTATGCTTGCTACAGCATTGGCTTCCAGTCTTGGCTGTATTTTTATGGCGCTGCTGACCAATTATCCCATCGTTCTGGCACCGGGCATGGGACTGAATGCCTATTTTGCTTTTACCGTCTGCGGAATTTACGGTTTTCCATGGCAGATTGCATTACTGGCAGTATTTGTCGAAGGTCTGATTTTCATTGTTCTTTCCATCACAAACGTCAGAGAGGCTTTGTTTAATGCCATACCGCTGTCATTGAAGCACGGTGCCAGTGTGGGAATCGGATTGTTCATCGCATTCATC
>JBJELP010000225.1:0-1983 GCA_051879215.1 Lachnospiraceae bacterium | reverse complement strand
TTCCAGTCAAGGATGAAGTCCGGTAAGCGGTGCAGTGGAGCAATTCCTTACGGATATAAACATGATCCGGAGGATAAAAACCATCTGATTATTGACGAGGAGGCTGCCAGAAATGTCCGCAAGATTTACCAGCTTGCAATCGAAGGAAACGGACCGGCACAGATCGCAGATGTTATGACACAGGAGCATATTCTAATACCGTCTGCCTATCTGGAACGGGCAGAGGATGGCGAAGTCAGCAGGAACCACAGCTACCATGACCCTTATGTATGGAATGCCACTGCTGTCAGCGGTATTCTGGACAAACAGGAATATATGGGGCATACGGTTCTTGGAAAAACAATCTGTGACAATTTCAAAACCAAAAAAAGAAGAAAAGCCAGACCGGAAGAACTCATTATTTTTGAGAATACCCATGATGCGATTATTGATGAAGAAACATGGAATCAGGCACAGAAGCTGAGAAAGAGGGTAATCAAACGTGTTGCCAACGGAACGTATAAGCATCGGCTTTCCGGACTTGTATATTGTGCTGACTGTGGCAGCAGGATGAGTTACCGAAGTCCCGAGGCACAGCACAGAAAGAGTGGGAAAGTCTATGATTCCGACAGTAATTTTGCCTGTTCTGCCTATGGAAACAAATACAAAGAGTGTACGTTCCATTTCATCAAAGCATCTTCACTGGATCAGCTGGTGGATGATGCCATCCGGAGGGTTGCTAAATATGTCCTGACGAATCAGAAAGAATTTATGGAGCAGATCGGACAGCTTAGTGATACCTACAGTGTGAGATATTTAAAAGAGTCTCAAAAGGAAATCAAGGCAACGAAAAGCAGGATTCAGGAACTGGATACCCTGATAAAGAACCTTTATGAAGGAAATGTATCAGGGAAAATCCCGGACAGGCATTTTGAGAGAATGATGAAGGAATACGATGCCGAACAGCAGGAACTGGAAGTAAAAGTGGAAGAAATGGAACAGGAACTCCGGCAAAAGGAAGAACCAGAAGAAAATGGAGCCTGTTTTGTCCGTTTGGTAAAGAAATATCAGGATTTTGATGAAATCACACCACAAATGCTTTATGAGTTCATAGACAGAATCGCAGTCCATGAAGCGGAAGGCGGACGGGGAACAGAACGCACACAGCGGATTGATATTTATTTCAATTTTATCGGTCAGTTTCCGGTTCCAATCTCCAAGGAAGAACTGGAACAGGAAAGAAAAAGGCAGATAGAGCAACAAAAAAATAAAGAGGAAGAAAAACGAGAGAGAAAGAGGGCGAATGCCAGAAGGTTTTCCCAGAAGCGGAAAGAGGAAAGAGCCAGAATCAAAGCAGCAGCTGAAGCTGGGGATGAAGAGGCACAAAAACAGTATGAGGAGATTCTTGCTAAAGAAAAAGCACGAAGAGAACGTGACAGGGAAAGCAATAAAAAATCCTACCGGAAAAGAAAGGAGAAAGCCAGAGCGATTGAGGAAGCAGCGAAAGCCGGTGACCCAGAAGCCCTGAAAGAATATGAAAAAGTCCTCGAAGAAAGAAGAAAAGAGGCAGAAAGAGCAAAAAAATGGAGAGACAAGCAAAAGAACAAGGCTCCGGAGCCTACCTGACAAATAGAACCGAAGCCTTAAAACCAAAGCCGGGGCATTTCTGCCACTGCCTCAAAATTATGTTAGCACAGAGGCAGGGGAAAGGCAAGATAAAAGGAAGGTGTGACGCATGAAAAAATTGGAGCCAATCATACATGATGATAAAAATGGACTGGATTATGTACTTGTTGGAGATTATTATATCCCGCTGATCTGTGTGGAGGAAGAAACCAGAGATATTGGTTTCTATGGAAGCCTCCGCAGGAATTATCTGAAAGACTACAAGCAGGCATTGTATTCCCAGTTGATGCTGACCGGGAAGCTCTGGTCGTATCTGGCTGACCTGAATGAAATCTGCGTGGAACGCAGGGACACCATGATGGATCAGATGATGGAAGC
>JBJELP010000224.1:0-1987 GCA_051879215.1 Lachnospiraceae bacterium | reverse complement strand
GGAAATACAGACGGTTTCGACACCGTTCGGAGAAGCAAAGGTGAAGGTTTGCAGCTGCGGATCCTTCAGACGGGCGTACCCGGAATATGAGACAGCAGCCCGCATTGCAAGGGAACAACACAGACCGCTTCAGGAAATCTATCGCCTGATTGAACAGGCATGGGAAAAGGAAAATGCCTGAGAACGGGGCAGTTCGGCAAAAAAATGTTGATTTCAGGAATCTTTTCCTGTACAATAAGGAACGGATTCTATAGTAAATGAAAGACAGGTGAAGATGAAATGGAAAAAATCAGAGTAATTACAGATTCTGCAAGTGATATTTCAGCTGAAGAGGAAAAGGCATATGATATTGAGATCATTCCCTTTGATGTGATATTGGGCAGCAAATCCTATGTCAGTCGTGTTGATGTGGATAATGAAGGATTCTACAAACTGATGGATGAATGTGATGATCTTCCGCTGACATCCCAGATTACTCCCTATCGTTTTCAGGAGATATTTCTGAAGGATGCAGAACAGGGATTTACAGATCTGGTAGTTGTTCTGATCAATTCACAGGGATCTGCAACTTTTGGCAATGCTTTGATGGCAAAGGACGCCTTTTTTGAGGAACATCCCGAATATCATGGGAAAGTGAATATCGATGTATATGATGGAAGAGGTTACAATGCCATCTACGGATATCCCGTTGTAAATGCAGCCAGAATGGTTCAGAATGGAAGCAATGCAGATGCGGTACGGACATATCTTTCCGAAAACATTGATAACAGACAGCTGTATTTCGGCATTTACTCTCTGAAATATGCAGGTAAATCAGGCCGGATTCCCAGTGCAGCAGCATTTATCGGTGACAAACTGAATCTGAAACCGATTATGAAGATTGCTGACAACCAGATTTCAACTGCAGCAAAAGTCAGAGGAGAGGGAAAACTGATCATGAAAGCGGCTGCTCTGGCTGCGAATGACATGGACCCGGGTACACCGTATCAGGTTGTTTACGGCTGCGATGAAAGCTGTCGTGATGAGATGACAAGAATCATGACAGAAAAGACCGGATATGCTCCGGATGGTTATTATCAGATTGGTGCTGCCGTTGCAGCAAATGCAGGTCCCAAGGTCTGCGGCGTGGCTTTTCAGATTAAAAAGTAACCGGTTCTGTCCGGAAACCCGGCAGGACATCCCGGAATCGGATATCCACCGATGAGATATCCTCTTGACAGAATTTCAGATTTGCGGATATAATAACTTAACTGCTTTGAGGGAGTAGTTTGCACAGGATTGTGTGATATGTCAACATACTGGTTTTTCTGACCTGGCATATCTTAATGAACGAGACTCATGTACTGCAGATTGTAGAGGTATTGTATCACTCGTACCTTTATGCTCTGCGGTACATGGGTCTTCTTTTTTGTATGTCGGGTTCGATTTATCAAAACGGCAAGCAGGCTCCGTCAGGCAGATTGTTTTGATGCAAAAGAGTATGGATGGTAACCATTCATCCGTTCGAAAGGGAGCGGAAGGGTTACTTTGTGATTCAGGAGGAAAAATATGGGTATCTTAGAACTTTTTATTCTGGCAGTTGGATTATCAATGGATGCATTTGCTGTATCCATCTGTAAAGGATTGGCCGGCAGAAGAGTGGGGTTTCGCGAAATGGGTCTTGCAGGAATCTGGTTTGGCGGTTTTCAGGCACTGATGCCGGTGATTGGTTATGTGCTCGGTGCAGCATTTGCAGATTATATCACCGCCTATGATCATTGGATTGCATTTATCCTTCTCGGGCTGATTGGTGCCAACATGATAAAAGAAGCACTTTCAGGGGAAGAAGAAGAGGTCAATGATTCCTTTGGAGTGAAAACCATGTTCCTGATGGCAGTTGCCACCAGTATTGATGCGCTGGCAGTCGGTGTTACCTTTGCATTTCTGCGTGTAAATATCTTTGCGGCAGCAGCATTTATCGGATGCACCACATTTATCTGCTCGGCAG
>JBJELP010000223.1:0-8218 GCA_051879215.1 Lachnospiraceae bacterium | reverse complement strand
GATATGGTGAGCTACTTAAAGCAGAAATGTTGAATTAATCAGCGTTTCCTTAGAATTGGTGATAAACAAACAGTTTTTGGATAAAATCCATTGGTTGGTGTATAATTCGTAAATCAAATTGATGAAGATGGAATTGATTATGAAGGAGAACAAAAACAGATGAAAAAAGTAATTCTGATGGATGTGGATGGAACCCTTGCCAACAGCAGAAAAGAGGTTTCAGAGGAAACAGGAGCGGCTTTACGAAAGGCACAGGAGCAGGGGGCTTTGCTGGTGCTGGCTTCCGGGAGGACTGCCAATGGATTGAAAAAATTTGCCGAAGCACTGGATCTGTATCACCATAACGGAATTCTGGTATGCAGTAATGGCGCCCAGGTGGTTGATTGCGGAACCGGGGAACTTCTGTTTAATCAGGCCATGACAGTGGAGGAAGGAAAAGAGGTGCTGGAGCACCTGAAAAAATTTGAGGTCTGCCCCATGATTGCAAAGGGGGAATACATGTATGTTAATGATGTATTCAACAATACGATCACAGTGGATGGGAAACCCTTCAATGTCATGCAGTATGAGAGCCGTTCCAATAATTATAAGTTATGCGAGATTGAAGATCTGGCTGCATGGTGTGATTTTGAAATAAACAAAATTCTGACTTTTGGTGAACCGAAATATCTGCAGGCACATTATCAGAAGATGAGAGCTCCTTTTGAAGGCAGGATCAACAGTATGTTCACAGCACCCTTTTATTATGAATATACGGCCAACGGGATTGATAAGACCAAGGCAATCCGCACAACCATTGAAAAACTTGGATATACAGCGGATGACATGATTGCGTTTGGAGATGCACAGAATGATTCCACCATGGTTCAGTATGCGGGAATCGGTGTGGCCATGGGCAATGCCACCGAAGAATTGAAAGCTGCCGCAGATTATGTGACAGCTTCCAATGATGAGGATGGTATTGCAAAGGCGCTGTATCATTTCCTGCCGGAGTTGTACAAATAATAACCCCCCGGGTAACGATTTTGTTTCTGTCTGTTCATGGATACAAAATCGGTTTTACCGGCGTACCTTTGTATCGATAAAATTACGTACGGCACCGATCAGGTTCGCGTCATTGCCGAACTGGCATTTCACGATTTCCGGTTCCACTGCAGGCAGAGGGAAGGGGCCTTCAAAGTTCATAACCGCATGGGTTGCCTTCCGGATTCCCTCAATTACCATGGGTTCTTCGGAAATACCACCGCCGATGGCAATGCGGTCCACATCCAGGATGGTCTGGAGGGTGTAAAAGAAATTGGCTGTAAATTGACAGAAATCCTGGAATACGGAAAGGGCTGCGGCGTCTCCTTCCCGTATCAGTTTGAAAAATTCAATACCGTCAATGGGGTCTTTTCGTCCTGCTTTATGGAGATACTGACCTAACAGGGAACCGGTGGAGCCGGTGAGGGCTGCCAGATTGTCGAAGGAATATGCATCTTTGTGATTTACAACACAGCCGGACAATTCACCGGCAGCCATATGGCTTCCGTGGATCACCTGGTGATCCAGAACGATACCTCCGCCGATACCGGTGCCCAGTACATATACCAGTCCGTTGGGAACATCCTTCAGAGCACCAATCCATGCTTCTGCATTGGCAGCACACTTTCCGTCATTATCCACGCTGACCGGCACATGATATCGTTCCTCCAGAATTTCCATGATGTTCAGATCCACTATCCATTTATAGGAACCGCCGGTGTGGGCAATTCCTTTCCGAACATCAATTTTACCGGGCATACTGATGGCAATGCCATCTGCATCTGCCAGATGATCTTTGACGCATTTGTCCAGGGCTGTCAGCAGATCTTCCAGTGAATCGGTGGGGGAAGCAATCTTCCAGTGGGAAGAGATTTCACCTTTTTCATTGAGCAGACCACACTTGATAAAAGTGCCGCCCAGATCCAGACCTATGATTTTCATTTGATTTCCTCCTGAAATAATGTATTGCAAGGTCAGAAAATTTGAACTTCAGACCTTTGTTTCTTATTGTCTGATATAGGAAATATATAATTTTCCATTCCGTTTACCATAAAATGATTATAGGACCGGGAAAAAAAGTTTGCAAGAGAAAAGCCATCTGGAATTTCACATTTCCAATGTGAACATAAAAACGGCATATTCTTCGGATGTTCCTGT
The DNA here is from genome assembly GCA_051879215.1 of Lachnospiraceae bacterium. GTDB lineage: Bacteria > Bacillota > Clostridia > Lachnospirales > Lachnospiraceae > TWA4. The sequence continues at coordinate 6,037 of JBJELP010000223.1, read as the reverse complement.
GAAATATGCCGTTTTGTGTATAAAATATATTATGAGCCAATTTCGAATGTTTGAGTCGATTTTGAGAGTGTAAAGTACGAAAAAATCGACGTGAGGCTCATATGTCGGGTAACTCATATAATGGAAGAAAAACAGGGGATGTTCATACTGTTTAGAGCCTGATAAATCGCTTCGGCGAGAATCCAATGGCCTGTTTCGTCCAGATGTTCCTGATCAGTTTCACTTGCTTTTACAAAATCAGATGCAGCAATGATTCGGACGTTTTTTCTGTGTGCAGCCTTTTGGTATTCCGCATGGAGTTGTTTGGACGTTTCTACGGATACCTCGTCAAATTCCGGATCATATTGGGGTTTCCATACGGATTCTCCAAGATAGATAGGGGATACCACCAGAGTGTTTTCTGCAGGAATGTATCGCAGTAATTCGTCAATACAGCATTCCATTCCTTTGGCAATCTGACGGGCATCGGCTTTGTAGCAGGCTTTGCAGTCATTGGTACCCAGCATCAGAACGGCTCCGTCAATGGGAAGTCCCGTCCATCGAACATTCTGTGGAAAACGATTTTGTGTTCCGGGAATCAGCCCCCAGGTATTGGAATCACCGTAGCATAAAATCTTTTTCATCTGTAATCCTCTCCCGTATCATGGGGTCAAATCCTTTTGCCCCCAATATCTTATTTAATATTCAAAAGAATGCAGGAACTGCTGTGCACGTTCTGTCTGCGGTTTAGTGAAAAATGCTTTCGGATCACGGCTTTCTTCTACGATTTTTCCGTGCTCCAGAAACAGAACCCGGTCTGCAATTGCTTTTGCAAATGCCATTTCGTGGGTGACGATCAGCATGGTACTCCGGTTTCTTGCCAATGCGAGTACAACCTCCAGGACTTCATGAACCATTTCCGGATCAAGGGCGGCGGTGATTTCGTCCAGAAGAAGAATTTCCGGATGCATAATCAGAGCACGGACAATGGCGATTCGCTGTTTCTGTCCGCCGGAAAGCTGACGGGGATAATCATTACATCGCTCTGCAAGACCTACCTTGGACAGCAGCTCCATGGCTTCTTTTTCCACTTCCGAACGATTTCTTTTCTGGACTTTCAGCGGTGCCAGAAGGATATTTTCCAGAATCGTTTTATGGGGAAACAGATCATAGCTCTGGAATACCATACCGATTTTCTGCCGCATGGAAGAGATATCCTTTGCATCTTTCCGAATGGGGAGGCCATCCAGCAGAATTTCACCGCCCTGAATATCCTCCAGTGCATTCAGGCAGCGGAGCAGGGTACTTTTTCCGCAGCCGGACGGGCCGATAATGACAATGACTTCTCCTTTTTTTACTTCCAGATTAAAATCATCCAGAATAATCTGTTCTCCGAATTTTTTATGTAGATGGCTGATTTTCAAAAGTGTCTGTTCCATAGTTATGCCCACCTTTTCTCAAGATATGATGCCAGTCTGCTGATTGGCCAGCAGATCAGAAAATAAAGCAGAAATACCACCAGAAAGATTCCAAATGCGCCATTGGGGGAAACCCTGCGGTTGGCTTCAATGATCTGCTGTGCAACTTTCAGGACTTCCACAATTCCGATCATCATCACCAGACTGGTTGTCTTGATCATACGTGTGATCAGGTTGATGGACAATGGAATCAGTCTCCGTACCGTCTGGGGCAGGATGACATAGCGGTAAGTCTGACTGGGAGTCAGTCCCAGGGCTTCGGCGCTTTCATATTGTATTTTCGGAATACTGATCAGAGCCCCACGGACCAGATCGCCCATTTCCGCAACACCCCAGAAGGTAAAAACGATGATGGCAGATGCTTCGGCGGACAGATTCCAGCCAAATACCCTTGTGGTGCCGAAGTATACCACAAAGAGAAGGACCATCTGGGGCATGATACGTACAATTTCCAGATAAATACGGAAAAATATTTTCAGAATTCTATTTCCGGATGTCATCAGGACGCCCACAAGAAGTCCCAGTGTAATGCTGATTGCAACGGAAATCAGACTGATCCGGACGGCAACCCAGAGTCCTCCCAGAAGCCGGATCATATTTTTTCCTTTAAAGAGAAGATCAATCCCCAAATTCTGCATAACGGAGCCTCCTTTCGATCAGACTTCCCAGCACAGATACGGGAAGCAGCATGATCAGATAAAATACAACCAGAAGGGTCAGACATTCGATGGTTTTGGCATACATGCCGATGAGATCCTTTGCCGTAAACATCAGGTCCATCAGGCTGATGGTGGAAAAAACGCTGGTTTCCTTCAGCAGAAAAATCACATTGGCCATGATGCCGGGAACGCTGGAGGAAATGGCCTGGGGCAGGATCACATATCGGAATGTCTGTATCCGGTTCATACCAAGACTCTGTGCACTTTCGTATTGAATGGGTGCAACGCTTGTCAGACCGCTTCGAAAGGTCTCTGCCATATAGGCGCCGCCCAGAAGACCGAGTCCCAGGGTGCCGCAGATCTGCGGGGAGATCTGCAGTCCGACTTTCGGAAGGGCAAAGTACAGAAAGAACAACTGGACCAGCAGCGGTGTATTTCGAAACAGTTCAATATAAAATGCAATGAGCTGACGCAAAACAGGGATTCGCAAATGCATGATGACTGCACAGATGAGCCCCAGCAGAAATGCCAGTATGACACCCTGTATACCGATTTTCACCGTAAGAATCAGTGCATCTTTGTACAAAGGAAGATAGGAAATGATTGCGTCTATATCCATAGATTGCCTCTCCTTTTTTATATATTGGGTATTTTATGTCCATTTATCCCCTGGCTCATGTACTGATGTTGGAGTCGAGAGGACTTGCCCATGATACAAACGGATTTCTTTGTGCTTGTATCATGTATTGGAATGATAGTATCATACTCCTTAATACCTAGTAAGTCAATAGGTTTAAAAGGGAAAAGAGGAAAATAATGGAATCATTCGGCAAATGATACAAAAGAGATGGACACGTTTTGTACAACTTCCCAATATTATAAAATACGTCAAATTGTGCCTTGACTTTTTTTAATGGAATTGATATCATTTAAATCGTAAGAAATTTGTTGGAATGTTACTGGTCATGCAGGCTTAACCAACTCTGTACATTAATTCCCCATCAGGGGTACTGTATTGTATGGGGCTGGTTCTTTTTTTTTCATGGAGATATGGAGGTGAGGATTGTGAGAATCAAAAATGTGATCAACAACAATATCCTTTGTGCCATTGATGAAAAAGGAAAGGAAATGATCGTCACCGGTAAAGGAATCGGTTTTAAACGAAAACGCGGCGAGTTTATTGATGAAACCCAGATCCAGAAAGTGTATTTCATGGAAGATAAGGCGGAACAGAAAAAGCTGCGGGAACTGGTTCAGCAGATACCGATCGAACATCTGGAGCTTACGCAGCAGCTGATTTCGATGATTAAGGAGCAGCTGAGGAAAAAACTCAATGAATCTCTGCTGATCACGCTGGCTGACCATATCAGTTTTGCCATCCGGAGGAAAGAAGAGGGCATTGCTTTCAGTAATCCGCTGGCAGGATCGATTATGTGCTATTATCCCCAGGAGTATCATCTGGGACAGCAGTGTCTGAAGATCATAAGAGAACAGTGCGGCTGTGATCTGCCGAAGGATGAGGCGGCATTTATTGCGCTTCACATTGTGAATGCGGAATTGAATACCAGTATGAGTGAGATTTATGATATCACTCATCTTATCGAAGGTGCCATTCAGGTGGTTGAGTGTTTTTATCAGAAACAGTTTGACCGCGAATCGCTGAACTTTGATCGATTTTGTGTTCACCTGCGGTATTTTGCCCAGCGTCTGTTTCAGGACCGCATTTTACCGGATGATGGTGATGAACACGATCAGCTTTTCCGTAAACTGATTGCCCGCAACAGTAAAGAACATTACAAATGTGCGCAGTGCATCGGCGAATTCATTCGCAACACTTACAAAAAAGAACTGACAGAAGAAGAATTAATTTATCTGACTATCCATCTTCGCCGTATAAATACCAGTGAAGATGACAAAACTGAAGAATAGGGCAGACCTTTAATGGTCCCTTGGGATAGTTACCGTTCGTCGGGCTAAACCCATATTCCTGTGTGCAGGCATGATTCTGCCCATGGGGTATGGGTTTTTTTATTTCATTAATTCTTTTTCAAACCACAAACCAGTCAAATAAAAGGAGGAAAAATTGTGAAAGACAAACTTTTCGGTATTTTGCAGCGTGTTGGCCGTTCCTTCATGCTCCCCATCGCTTTGCTTCCCGTTGCAGGTCTTCTGCTGGGTATCGGTAGTTCCTTTACCAATGCAACCATGCTGGAAACCTACAACCTGACCGGCATCATTCATGAAGGTACTCTTATTTATACCATTCTGGATATTATGAACCAGTGCGGCAGCGCTGTATTTGGTAACCTGGCTCTGCTCTTTGCAATGGGTGTTGCCATTGGTATGGCAAAGAAAGAAAAAGAAGTTGCAGCTCTTTCCGGTGCAATTGGTTACATCGTTATGAATACTGCTATTTCTGCCATGATCAATGCAGCAGGCGGCGTGGAAGCTATGGCTGAAAACACAACATGCTCCATGCTGGGTATCACCACTCTGCAGATGGGTGTGTTCGGTGGTATTATTGTAGGTCTTGGTGTTGCAGCCCTGCATAACCGTTTCTACAAGATTCAGCTGCCTCAGGTACTGTCATTCTTCGGCGGTACACGTTTTGTTCCCATCGTTACCACTGCTGTTTTCCTGGTAGTCGGTATTGTAATGTTCTATGTATGGCCTGTTGTACAGCATGGTATTTCCCTGTTAGGCGGTCTGGTTCTCAGCTCCGGTTACGCAGGAACATGGATTTACGGTATTATTGAGCGTGCGCTGATTCCTTTCGGTCTGCATCACGTATTCTATATGCCTTTCTGGCAGACTGCAGTAGGCGGTACTGCTGTAATTGATGGTGTAACCGTTATGGGTGCACAGAACATTTTCTTCGCAGAACTGGCTTCCAAGAGTACAGAAGTATTCTCCGTTTCCGCTACCCGCTTCATGGCTGGCAAGTTCCCTCTGATGATCTTCGGTCTTCCGGGTGCTGCACTGGCTATGTATCGTGCTGCAAGACCGGAAAAGCGTAAGGTTGCAGGCGGTCTGCTGATTTCCGCTGCACTGACAGCAATGCTGACCGGTATCACCGAGCCTCTGGAATTTACTTTCCTGTTTGTTGCTCCTCTGATGTATGGTGTTCACTGTATACTGGCAGGTCTTTCCTACATGCTGATGCATATCCTGAATGTAGGTGTAGGTATGACATTCTCCGGCGGTATCATCGACCTGACACTGTTCGGTATTCTGCAGGGTAATGCAAAAACACACTGGATCAACGTTATATTTGTAGGTATTGTATACTTCTTCCTGTATTACTTTGTATTCTACTTCATGATCACAAAAATGGATCTGAAGACTCCCGGTCGTGAAGATGACGATGAGGAAACAAAACTCTTTACCCGTTCTGACTTTAAGGAAAAAACAGGAATTGGTCCCGATGGATCCTCTCCTGCAGGCGGTTTCTCCGATCCCGTATCTGCTCTGATTCTGGAAGGTCTCGGTGGTAAAGCAAATATCTCTGACGTGGATTGTTGTGCAACCCGTCTTCGTGTAACCGTTAAAGATGCAGAAAAGGTTTCTGATGCAAGACTGAAACAGTCCGGTGCATCCGGTGTGGTTCACAAAGGAAATGGCGTTCAGGTTATTTACGGTCCTCAGGTGGCTGTCATCAAGTCCAATCTGGTTGACTTTATGGAAACTCCCGAAGCAGATCTGGTAGGTAAGGTTCATGCAGCGGCACCTGCTGAAACAGCAGCACCCGCAGAAAAGAAAGCACCTGCAATGAAGGATACTGTTTTAGCTGCTCATATGAACGGTGTTGTGGTTCCCCTGGCAGAAGTACAGGATGAAGCATTTGCTTCCGGCGCACTGGGTGACGGTGTGGCAGTGGAACCTTCAGAAGGCAAGCTTTATGCTCCCGTTGATGGTGTGATT
>JBJELP010000222.1:0-1993 GCA_051879215.1 Lachnospiraceae bacterium | reverse complement strand
ATTGTGGAAGCAAGTAATCTGAATTATACAGTACTTCGCCCCGGATATCTTCGAGATGGAAACGCAGATGATTATGTTTTGACTATGAAAGGTGAATCAGCAAAGGGATACATCAGCACAATTCCTTCTGTAGTGGAATTTGTAAAAAAGCTTATCGCAGATATTAGTCTTTATTCATGTCAGAGTGTTAGTATTACAAAGAACATGGAAAAATAAAAATCTAAATACGTAAAATAATCAAAGTAGATATTTCTGAAGAGTATTTCAGAAAGAGCAAATCTCAAAGGAACAACCCAAAATAGATAAGGACTTTGTCCCATTTTTGGGAAAAGTTCTGGCAATAAATATCGGCGGGCAATCATGTCCGCCGAAAATTATGTCTGTTTATTGTTTGAGGCCAAGATATTTCTTGCCAGTGTAATGCCGATCTGTGGGTACAATTCCTGAATCTCCTGATATTTTTCTTCAATCAATTCCGGCTCATCTGCCCAGATATTCTCATAGATTTTCATAGCTTTCTTGAAATGAGTTTTAGCCTGTGAGATATTTGCTGTAATCAGGCAGATGTTTCCCATGGATTCCTGCACCTGTGCATAATCCAGGCAGTAATCGGAATTATAGTCTTTGATAATCTGTGCCAGTTTCTGGAGAGCCGACATTGCCCGTGCCGGTTCCTGCATTTCTGTCAATAAGGCTGCGTAATTGTTGAGCTGAGGGATACTGTCATTGGTATAAAGCAGATTATACTGTTCCAGTAGCAAGATTCCCTTTTCCATGTGCTCTTTTGCAAGTTCTGTCTGAACGTTCATGCGGTAAAGACCACCAAGATTCGCATGAAGGTTGGAAACAAGGTGGGCATTCCCTTCTGTGATTTCTTTGATCTGTGCAAGTGCTTCTTTTTCCAGTTTGATGGCTTTTTCTGGTTTTGTTTCCATGGTTGCCTGATAATCCAGCAACAGTGCCCGGTCAGAAGCAGTGCCATAAGTATTTCCTTTTAAAAGTTGCTTCAATTCTCGGAGTATCTCTTTCATACCCTTTTGGTAGTGGTATTTCTCCATATATGGGAAGACATCCTCTAAAAACAGAAGGTATTTGGACATATCATCTTTTTCAATCAGGTGAATGATATTTTCCACTGTCTGGAACATTTTTTTATAATAGCTGACTTCCGTACCATGCATCAAACATATTTTTTGCAGAGAATTCAGCAAAGTGTGGCAGTTTGTGACGGAAGGTCTGGTTTCAGAAAGGGCAATTTCCTGAATCATTGGATGCAGGGAAATGGTATGCCGGGTGTTTGCCTGTACAAAACCTGTCTCAATCAGGTCATTGATGTCATTTAAAGTAGCCAGTCCAAGCCAGTCAGCAAAGATGCGGGCTGAAATACCGGCAGGAGGAAGAAAACACAGATCACGCATGATATCCTGTTGTTCCTGTGAAATGGAATAAAGGGAGAACAGGGTGTGAATATGGTTATAGTAAGTAGCCTTGTTGCTCTGTCCGTCTTTGATAGCACTGATTTTGTCTTCATTTTCAAGGGATGCCTTTTCCTTCCTGAGTTTTTCCAGTAATTGCTCAGGAGGCAAAATCCCATTTTCCAGAAGTTTTGTCGCCAGTTCTACCGCAAAGGTATGGCGGTGAACAGTTTCTATGATCTCTTCTACAAGTGTCCGGCGTTCTTCTGCTTCCGAATAAAATGCAGATGCCAGCTGAAACAAACAGGAGGGTTCCCGTATTTCTTTTAGCTGCAGAATGCAGTGTCCATCAAATTTACTCCTTGTCGTAAAAAGAATCCGGCACCGATATTTCAATATTACTGACAGGAAACTGTCCTGTGTGGCAGTGATATTGAAATTGTCTATGATAAGGAGGGTATCATCCTTCAGAGAGCGAATAAAACGGTTGTGCTTCCGGAATCGTTCTTCTTCACTGTCTTCCGGCAGATCGTCAGTGAAATCCATATCTGTAACTGACTGATGTAAATCTCCGGTAT
>JBJELP010000221.1:0-1996 GCA_051879215.1 Lachnospiraceae bacterium | reverse complement strand
CAGCTCCGAAAGGTAAATTCTGTTTTATGCCTGCCAATTTTACGAAATGTGTCTTTTCACAGTCCCTGCCGGTTTCCCGGTGAGTTATCCACATTGCTCTATGCAATACGGCTGGGATTCCATTTTTTTCTTCTTTTTTCACATTTCCTCTTGGCAGGCATCACCTTCTTTGCTACAATTATCTCAGTTCAGGACTGAGTCATTCAGTCGTGCTGGTATATCTTCTGGCTCTGTTAGTTGCCGTCCAAAGCTGGCTAGCAGTTCAGAAGATATATTTTTTTGCGTTTTTCTTATCTCCTTTTTCTTCAGGCAGTAATACTCGTAAAGCTGCTTCATGAAATCTGATATCTGTTCCATCAGATAATGATTTTTCTGTGCCCTCTCATGAAAACTGCATGCGTGCTCTATATCCCCCTGCCACCTCTTCTGGCGGTTGAAGCCCTGGTTTTCTATCTTCCATCTGCTGCGTCCCGCTTCCACCAGTTTCATTGCGTTTTTATCCGTGATTCTGATACTTGTTATCCATGCAAACTCTGTGGTGACCGGTTCGCCTCTTTTTATCTTTGTCTCATGATACTTAAGTACATTTACCTCCATATCCCTGTATATGACTTCATCCACATACTCTGCCTTTCCTGCTTTGTTCTTTTCCGGGATTGCCTCATATTCCTTTTTAATCAGCGGCGCGCATCCCTCTTTATAGCGGATGATGTAATCCCATCTGTTGGCTTTGCAGATTTTCAGCACCTTTTCACTCACATAAAGTCCGTCAGCCACTATGCACACCGGAAGTCTCGGAAATCGCTTTTTTATCTTCTCCGCAAGCCTTACAAATGCATTTCTCTCGCAGTCCTGCTTGATCTCTTCTTCGGTCAGTTTTTTCTCATTATATTCCGCCGAATTCTCGATGGCCTCCGTTGCCATGCTGCATACCAGGTTATTTCCAAAATAGATCTTTGCTTCAAGCACGCTGCGGTGGTACCTCGTATACTCGTTTTCTTCCCCCCTGTTATAGCACCGGCTCAGGTAGTTATCATTCTTTTTGTTTTTTCCTTCATCCAGTTCCGTTCCGTCCACAAGTACAAGCCACCTTCCAAGGACTTTTGCCTGGTCAAAGGTCTTCCGGCGTATCATCCTGTATGCGATATCAGACTGTATTTCCTCAAGTTCCTCCGGATCCAGTCTTTCCAGAAGTTCATTCACGGTGACTCCGTGCGGCAGATATTCTTTTGCACTGGTTCCCATGAACCGGTAAAGATTCCGGGATACTGCCTCATTATTGAACTCCCGGGTCATTCCCTGCATGCTTGAGATTCCTGCAATCCCTTTATAATACACTGTTCCCAGCATTTCCCTGATACTGTATTCAATGTAGCTGCTGTGTCTCGGGTCTTTTACCTGCGCAAATCTGGAAAACAGCTCAGGATAAAATTTTTTCTGAATCCGGTTACATTCCTTTACCGGATTTTCCTCCAGTTTCCTAATGATTCGGTCATGTTCTCTGCTCATGCGGACTCCTTTGCGACAAAGTTTTTCTTTTATTTTACCTTGTCTGCTTAAAGTCCGCAGTATATAAGCAGATTTATTGCGAAAAATTTTTACCTTTTACCACTGCTTTCAGGAAAAGAACTCATGCCCGCCATATTTAAACAATGGCTTCAGATGTCGGTCAAACCATTTCATTTTCTCAGGATCCGCCGACTTTCTTGACACAAAATAGAGAGCACCTCCGGAATCATCCTCTCCCATCAACGCCCTGTCAACTGCCTCTATCGTTTCCTCTGTTATCTTTACCTTGCGATATCTTCCGTCCCTCACGGGAGAAAACTGGCAGATTCCGTGGTCTGTCTGGAACACGACCTCCTTTATGGTGTCCGGGAATTTGTCGTTCTCCACGCGATTCAATACGACTCCGGCGACCAGCATTTTGCCGTTTAAGTCTTCTCCGCCTGCCTCTGCCTCCACGATCCGGCACAGGATCTCACGCTCCTCGTCC
>JBJELP010000220.1:0-8249 GCA_051879215.1 Lachnospiraceae bacterium | reverse complement strand
GCACCGTGTTGTTTCAGTATTGGAGAAATTCAGCCGGCGTCATAATTAATGGATTTTTTACACCGGATTCTAAAAAATCTTTATCGCCGGTAAGTAGAACATCGGCTTTTGCTTCTATGGCTGCCCGAAGAATCGGGCGATCATTCACGTCACGGATTTGTGTTTCTGAAATATCTGCCTCTGTTGGAATTGGAACCAGCTCCAAAGTCAGAAGTGCGACGGAAAGAAACTTATCCAAGGATGTAAGCCTGTTTGGAAATTTCTTGTTAAAAATCCGTTTCATTTCGTCCACGTTCTGCTCACAGATCAGCCCGTGATTGGGATAGGAAGCTGCTTTTACATACGCCTGAAAAGGGACGCTGTTTGTACTTAGAGCAGCAGAGATCAGGACATTAGTATCAATTAAAACCCTCATGCATCCTCATTTCTCAATTCTTTTACAAGTGTCATGACATCATCATCGGAGGTTAAGCCGGTGCGTTCCGCTTCTCCGACCATCTCTTTTTGGAGTACCTGCATAGCGTAGACGGCGGAATTGACAATACGGACGGTATTCCCCTCAACGATAAATGTAATGCGATCACCGCTTGCCACACCGAGGACTTCCCGAATATCTTTCGGAATTGTGACCTGACCCTTTGCCATGACTTTTGCATTGTCTACAAACATTTTTGCTGACATGATTTACACCACCTTTTCAAATTATGGAAAGTAGGGATTTTCCTACTTATATTATATGAAGAGAGCGCAGAAAAATCAATGGTAAAGGACTGCAATTTTTGAATTTTTCTATCCAATCCCCAACCCTACAGTATAACACCAACCTTTTACAATGATGTATGATAACTATATTCTCGTTTTTTCAACATGGCACACTTGGGATTACACAGGAAACCACAGGAGGAATCGGAGTGAAGAAATACAGGACCGCAGAGGTGGCAGCCATCATAGGCATCCATCCGAATACAGTACGTTTTTATGAGGAGTGGGGGCTGATCACAAAGCCGGAGCGAGAGAAAAACGGCTACCGTGTTTTTACAGATCTGCATCTGCAGCAGATTCGGCTGGCCCGTATGGCTTTTCAGATTGAAGTTCTGCAAAATGGTCTGCGGAAAAAAATGGTGGAGGTGGTGAAGGAGACTGCAAGATGTGACTTTGACCGCGCCATCTGTATTACGCAGGAGTATATTTGCCAGCTTCAGAAAGAACGTGCCAATGCGGAGGAGGCAATTGTAATCGTTTACAATATTCTGTCCGGTGAAAAGCCGGGGAATGAACTGTTCATGAAGAGGAAAGAGGTGTCGGAATATCTTGGTATCACCATGGATACGCTGCGGAACTGGGAAATCAATGGGCTACTGACGGTCCGGCGGAAACAGAATGGCTATCGTGTTTATACAGCGGAGGATATTCAGCGGTTAAAGGTCATCCGATCTCTGAGGTGTGCCAATTATTCGCTGGAATCCATTTTACGGATGCTCAGACAGTTATCCCGGAACCCGGATACCGATATCCGGGAAGCTTTGAATACACCGAAACAGGATGAGGATATTATTTCTGTCTGTGATAAATTGCTGGTGTCGCTGGATGCGGCGGAAAGGAATGCCGGTGTGATTATGGAGATGCTTCGGGAAATGAAGACGGAAAGGATGTGAAACACATGGAGCAAATGAAACAAATGCAACACATGAATCAAATGAAGACGATGAATCAAATGGAGACGATGAATCAAATGAGGACGAAAAATCAGATGAACCAGATGAATCAAATGGAAATCAGAATTCATGATGCATATGCAAATAATCTGAAACATATTGATCTGACACTTCCCAAGAAGAAGCTGATTGTATTCACCGGTCTTTCCGGCAGCGGCAAGTCCACACTGGCCATGGATACTTTGCAGCGGGAATGCCAGCGGCAATATATGGAGTCCATGGGGATGCTTACGGATATGGGTACCAGACCCAGAGTCGGATACATCGAAGGTCTTTCCCCGGCGATTTCCATCAGTCAGCAAAGTACCAACCGCAATCCCAGATCAAATGTGGGAACCATTACCGAGCTGGCTCCGTATCTTCGGGTGTTATTTTCCAAAATCGGAGAACGTCCCTGCCCACACTGTGGTGGGAAGATTACGGGTTATGGTGAGGAAGATGCAGATCTTTACTTTACAGATTCCGATGATGAAGCACAGGAGAGCGGTGATTTTTTTGAACAGATGGTTACCTGTCCCCATTGCGGAAAGAGTGTGAAGGAACTGACGGCAGGTCATTTTTCTTTTAACAAGCCTCAGGGAGCCTGTCCCACCTGCAAAGGTGTCGGCATGGTCAGCCTGCCCGATGTGGATCTGCTGATCGATAAAACGAAGAGTGTCAGGGAATTTGCCATCACCGGGTGGGATCAGGTTTACATTGACCGATACGGTGCATCCCTGGAGAATGCGGCTAAGCACTACGGTTTTTCGCTGGATATTAACGCGCCTGTAAATGAGTATGATGAAATACAGATGGATCTGCTGCTGTACGGTGTGCTGGGGGAACCGTTTACCCGGCATTTTCCGAATACGGCTCCGCCCAAAACCGTTCCCAAAGGGCGGTTTGAAGGGGTGGTTACAAACCTGATGCGCCGGTATGAGGAGAAGAATTCCATCAGCGCCAAACAGCGTCTGGAAAAATTCCTGATTCAGCAGCAGTGTCCGGACTGCGGCGGTATTCGTTTCCGATCGGATATTCTGGAGGTCAGGGTGTTCGGTGTGAATATTGTCGAAGCCTTTTCCATGTCTCTGGAAGAATTGAATGAATGGCTGGGACGGATCACAGAACAGCTTCCCCAGAGGGCACTGGATATTGTGGGACAGCTGATTTTCGACATGCAGATGCGTACAGAGCGCATGATCCATGTGGGCGCGGGTTATCTGAGTCTGAATCAGCCGGCTGGTTCCCTGTCCTCCGGAGAAATTCAGCGTATGAAACTGGCATCCATTCTCGGCAGCGGTCTGACGGATGTTGTGTATGTATTGGATGAACCCACTGCCGGTCTGCATCAGCGGGACAGAAGAAATATCATTGATGTGCTGCGTAAGCTCAGAGATATGGGCAATACGGTCATTGTCATTGAACACGATCTGGAATTGATGCGTGCGGCGGATTATCTTGTGGATTTTGGACCCGGTGCAGGGAAAAAAGGAGGCAGGATCGTGGCAGCAGGCACCGCAGAGGATCTGATGGCATGTGAGGATTCGGTTACCGGAAAGTATCTGGCAGGCTTCATTTCATCTGGTTCATCCGAAAATTATCTGGCAGATTCCATTGCATCTGGTTCGTCCGGAACAGGTCCTGATGGTTTCATTTCCGCCGGTCGGCGTCAGAATGCTGTCGGAACAGGAAAATCCCTCCACATCACCCATGCGGGTGTAGGAAATCTGAAGGATGTGGAAGTGGATATTCCTCTGGGCAGATTGGTTGCCGTCAGCGGGGTGTCCGGAGCCGGTAAGACCAGTCTGGTGTTTGGAGAACTGGGAGAAGCTGCCCATGCATATTTCAATCAGAAGAAGTATAATAGTTCTGCCCAGATCACCGGGTTGGAAATGGTTGATGAAGTAATCAGCATCAACAGTTCTTCCATCGGACGATCCGCCCGTTCCAATGTTGCAACCTATACGGATATTTTCACGGATATAAGAAATATGTTTGCTTCCATTGCGAAGCAATCCGGATTGCCGCTGGAGGCACGTCATTTCTCTTATAATGTGGCCGGCGGCAGATGTGAAAAATGTCAGGGTGCCGGTAAACTCCTGGTATCCATGAACTTTCTGCCGGATGTGGAAGTGGTATGTCCCGTCTGCCGCGGCAGGCGATACCAGAAATCCGTACTGAATGTAAAATACAGGGAGCATAGTATTTCAGATATCCTGAATTTAAGCGTGGATGAAGCATCTGTCCTCCTGAAAAATCAGCGGAATATCATGGAAAAACTGCAGCTTCTGCAGGATGTGGGTCTGGGCTATCTGGGACTGGGACAATCCACCGGCACCTTGTCGGGTGGAGAAGCCCAGAGACTGAAGCTTGCAAAGGAATTGGCAAAAAGCAGTTCGGGAAAGGTTCTGTATCTGTTTGACGAGCCGACGGTGGGACTGCATCCCCGGGATGTGGAACGCCTGATCGGCGTATTTGACCGACTGGTGAAAAAAGGAAACAGCGTTATCGTCATCGAGCATAATCTGCGAGTCCTGCAGGCTGCTGACTGGATCATTGATCTTGGTCCCGAGGGCGGAAGCCGGGGCGGAAACCTCGTTGCCGAAGGAACTCCCAGGGAGATCATGGAGAACAAAGCATCTGAAACCGGAAAGGTCCTCAGGGATTCTTATAATTATTGATGTCTGCGTAAGCAGATATATCCGATTATAAAAGACAAATATTGAAATTGACACATATGCATGCAAAATGGACCTGTTTTCCGTATCGATTTTTTTGTAGAATACAAGTGTAAACTGACCGAAGCAGCAAGAATTATATGGTCAGAATCATTCTGTATTAGGAGAGAATCGTGACATGAATAGAACGAGAAAACTGTTGAACCCATTAAGTATGCTTGCAGCCGGTCTTATTCTTGGTACCGCCGCAAGGCTTTTTGATATTTACTGTCAGAACCTTGGAGAAATATTTTCACAGATGGCGGTGTGGATTCTTTTGGGAACTCTGATTGCCATTTACAGTCCTTCAAAAAAAGAAGCAATGAAAAATATATTCCCATTTTGCATAGGAATGCTGATTACTTATTATGTGACCGCCATACTCACCCATGGCGTGTATGGCTGGTCGTTCATCATCTGCTGGACGGTATTTGCCTTCTTCTCACCGGTCATGGCATATTTCGCATGGATGGCGAAGGAACGCGGCATTTTCCCCAAAATCATTGGAGCGGGAATCGTACTTGTTTCCGTGATGTCAAGTATTCTGCTTTTTGACAGGCTGCGGGTTTATGATGTTATCATTGATGGTCTGCTGATTTATTTTCTTTTCTTCCGGAAAATCAGCAGGTAATGAGAGTTTCTGAACCTGCTTTCCTGAATCTTCAGAAACAGGAGAAGTACACGAAAGAGAAAATTGGAAGGAGCGTTAACTCATATGGTAGGGATCTATTTCAGCGGTACCGGCAATACAGCCTACTGCATAACGAAGCTGATACAGCTGCTGGATGAAACGGCAGAGGTTGTGCCTTTAGAAAATGCATCTGCAATTGAGAAGATAAAGGCAAATGAGGTGATTGTGTTGGGGTATCCAACGCAGTTTTCCAATGCACCTTATGTGGTGCGGGAATTTATCAAATCCAACCCATCGCTGTGGAATAACAAACAGGTGTTATGCGTTGCCACAATGGGGGCCTTCAGTGGCGACGGTGCGGGATGTGCCGCACGACTGCTCAGAAAATATGGAGCGGTGATTCTCGGTGGATTGCACATAAAGATGCCGGATTCCGTGTCCGACAGTAAGCTGTTAAAAAGAACCATCGAAGAAAATCGGGAAATCATCAAAAAGGCAGATCAGAAGATTGCTGATACTGCCGAACAGATTAAACGGGGCAGATATCCGAAAGAGGGCATTTCGTTCGTGTCTCACATGATCGGTCTGTTTGGTCAGAGACTGTGGTTTTATCGCAAAAATGCGGGATACACAGATAAGCTGAAAATCAGTAATGCATGTATCGGCTGTGGAAAATGTGCCGGACTTTGTCCTATGCACAATATTTCCATGGCAGACGGAAAGCCCCATCCGGGCAGCCGCTGCACCATGTGCTACCGCTGTATCAGCAGTTGCCCTGAGCAGGCAATCACCCTGTTGGGAGAACGTGTTCAGGAGCAATACAGATTTGAGAAATATTTTGCTGCAAAAGGAATGTAATAGGGTATGCAGAAAATTGACACAATCGGATAGTTTATGGACCTATCTTTTTCCAAAAAGAACCTTTATAATGATTGTATTAGGAGGGATACGATATGCTGAGAATGGAAATTGCGCTTTTTATGGTGCTGGCCTTTGTTGCCTGTGTCTATTTTTCTGCAGAGCGAAAGCGCACGCCGCTGCACAGGACGTTTTCTGTCTTGCTGGTTGTGGCATTGATTCATCTGGTGCTGGACGGCGTCACTGTTTACACAGTGCATCATCTGGAGATAATACCAAGGTTTTTAAACGATGCTGTTCACAGGTTGTTTCTGGGAAGCATGGTGTTGGTGATCTATCTGTTCTATCAGTACATCGCCATTCTGGTGGAGGAGGAGACCGGAAAGCCCCGACGGCTGGACCGGGCAGCCAGAATCTTTCTGGCTGTGGCGGAGCTGGCCAATTTCCTGCTGCCGATTACCTATACGGTGACCCCGGAGGGCAACTATTCCTCCGGTCCATATATGCTGGTCCCCTATGGGGGTGTCGCTTTCTATCTGCTGCTGTGCGCCGGACTTTTTATTGTAAACTGGAGGCAGATCGAACAGAAAAAGAAATTTGCCATCGGTTCCGCGCTGCTTATAGAGGTTACTGTCTGTGCTTTGCAGGGACTGAACCACACCTGGCTCATCAGCGGTATGGGCATTACTTTGATGACACTGTCGTTCTATCTGACTCTGGAGAATCCGGATATTCTTCGGGCCGAACTGACAGAGCAGAAGATGTCCATGCTGTACTTAAAAAGTCAGGTGAATCCGCATTTTCTTTACAACACCCTGGACACCATCCGTATTCAGGCACAGCTGAACGGAGACAAAACAGTTGCCGATCTGCTCATGCAGCTGGTGGATTTTTTCCGCCTCAGCGTGAAGGTGGACAGACCCATGGTATCTTTGGATGACGAGCTGGAACTGCTGGAAGCCTACATGGAGCTGATGTGCTATCGCTATCCCGAACTGCAGTGTGAATATGACATTGACCCTGAACTGGGCGGAATGAAAGTGCCTAATTTTATTCTGCAGCCCATTGTGGAGAACAGCCTTCTGCACGGCCTGAAAAACAAAGGCTACCGGGGCGAGGTGTGCATTTCCGCCCGGAAAACGCCGGAGAACAGGATGGAAATTCTGGTCCGTGATACCGGCAGCGGTTTTGCGGAAGGTAAGAAATCTGCGATCGATCAGATGCTTCTGACTTATTCAAAACAACCGGCTAAACTGGAAGGCAACAGTATCGGCATTCTGAATGTGCAGAAGCGGATCAAGCTGCTTTGCGGCCGGGAATACGGCCTTTCCTACACGGAAAATCCCACAGGCGGTGTAACGGCACATTTGCTGCTGCCCATGATAGAGGAAGTATAATGAAAAACCTGCTTATAAAAAAACAATTTCAGAAGGATATATCCAGACTCATGACAGAAAATCAGCTGTCAGTTGAAAATAAGATTTTCACAGATAAAGACTTTTCTCATCTTCCTGCTGTTGTGCAAAGATACCTGGAAAATTGCGGCTATATCGGAACTCCGAAAATGTCTTATCTGAAAATGGAATATCATAATGTGGATTTTTTGCAGGGAAAAAACGGTCCTGCTTTGAAGATTGATTATACACAGTACAACTTTGTCAAAGATCCATGCCGAATGGCATTGATTGACAGCAGTATGTTTGGTATACCTTTTGAGGGATATGACTATTATCAGAATGGAACAGGTGGTATGAAAGGCGTAATTGCAAAGGTTATCACCCTGTTTGACCAGACAGGACCGGATATGGATAAGGCCTGTCTGGTTACTTTTCTTGCGGAATGTATGTTTGCACCTTCTGTTCTCCTGCAGAACTATATTACATTTGAGGAGATCAGCGATTATCAGGTACGGGCAGTAATCAGCCGGGAGGGTCAGACAGCAGGCGGTATCTTTACCTTTAATGAGCAGTACGAAATGATTTCCTTTACGACAAATGACAGAGCTGCCCGGAAAAAGGATGGAAGTATGGAATATATACCGTGGTCCGCAAGGTGCAGTGATTATCAGCTTCATGAAAACGGAATCAGATATCCGACAACGTTTCAGGCCGTCTGGAATGACAGCGACGGCGATTTTATTTATTTTGATGGAACCATCAGCTCGGTATCCTATGGGTATGCGGAATAGAAGCATATGTGTCCGTGGGAAAAAAGAGCAGGCAGAAATAGATGGCAGCTAATGGTTGGTTTGAAACTTCAGAACGAATGATGTTTAATTAAAAAAGAACCTGTGGCGGTTTTGTCGCAGGTTCTTTTTTAATACGTATTCATTTTGTAGACAAAAATAAA
>JBJELP010000219.1:0-8265 GCA_051879215.1 Lachnospiraceae bacterium | reverse complement strand
TGGAAACCATTAAAACCAAAGCCGAGGATTTGGAACACATTGTTTCTCAGCTCTTTCTGTTCTCAAAAATGGAGCTGGGCGAATTCCCGGAAAAACTCTGCGAGCTGCGTTTGGATGAAACAATCATGGATATCGTTTCTTCCATGCAGGAAGAATATCGGCGAAAGGGACTTTTTATTGCTATGGAACTGGAACCGGTAACGATGTATGCCGACCCGGTGCAGCTGCAGCGTATTGTTACAAATATCCTGGAAAACAGTCTCAAATATAAAAACAAGGAACAGGGAAACATTCAAATTTCATTGTGGCGGATGGAAAATGGCTGCCGGTTATCCTTTGCAGATGACGGCCCCGGCGTACCGCAGCAAGCTCTGCCCCATCTGTTTGAGGTGTTCTACCGCAGCGATCCGGCAAGACAGAATCCCAATCAGGGCAGTGGGCTTGGATTGGCGATTGTGGCAAAGGTAATACAGCGGATGGGTGGAACGATCACGGCACTGCCCTGCACATCCAGCGGGCTGGAGATCCGCATTGACTTCCCTGGCGAGGTGATGGAACATGGAAAAAATTCTGATTATTGAAGATGATGAGGCGATTGCGGCAATCGAGCGGGACTATTTGGAGATTGACCACTTTGCGGTGGAAATAGCGTCAGATGGTGTAACCGGACTGAATCGCGGACTCAGCGGGGAGTTTGACCTGATTCTGCTGGATTTGATGCTGCCGGGTATGGATGGTTTTTCTGTGTGCCGCAGACTGCGGGAAAAGCTTGACATTCCCATTCTGATGGTGACTGCCCGACAAGAGGACTTAGATAAAATCCGCGGCCTCGGTTTGGGAGCGGACGACTACATAGAGAAGCCATTTTCCCCCAGCGTTCTGGTTGCCAGAGTGAAAGCAAATCTGGCACAGTACAGGAGACTTTCCGGAACAAA
This sequence comes from Lachnospiraceae bacterium, assembly GCA_051879215.1. Lineage (GTDB taxonomy): Bacteria > Bacillota > Clostridia > Lachnospirales > Lachnospiraceae > TWA4. The sequence goes on along the minus strand of JBJELP010000219.1, from coordinate 7,330 downwards.
GAAGGCTCCTTCGGAAATTTCGCTGGGCGGCATTCGCGTCAACACAGGAACACACCGGGTTTTTGTAGATGACCGGGAGATCGAATTGAAAAACAAGGAGTATGAACTTCTGCTGTTCCTGATGCTGAATGTTGACATGGTCTTTGACCGAGAAACACTGTATGAAAAGGTTTGGGGATTGGAGGCCATGGGCGATAATGCAACAGTCGCTGTGCATATCAACCGCCTTCGGGAAAAGCTCGAGAAGGACCCTGCCAAACCACGCTATATTGAAACGGTCTGGGGTGCAGGCTATCGGTTCAGGAGGTGAGTATTATGTGGATTGTATTTGCGTTCGGCTCTGCCCAAAAATCCGTATTTCCTCTGGGGTTATTCCCCATGGAAATGCGGATTTTTTTGTTGCTCCCACATGGGAGTTTATTTTCTGTTTAACTTTAGATTAACAGCAGTTTATGCCTTCGCAATATACTCATTCCATCAAATTAAGGAGGCAGATTTTATGATTATGACGATGATACATGGCTTGTCCATGGCTCTGGCAGACAGTGTACCTGGTGTGTCGGGTGGGACAATCGCCTTTATAATGGGATATTATGAGCAGTTCCTGAATGCGCTGCACAGACTATTTGGAAAAGATAGGGCTTTACGAAAAGATGCAGTCCATTACCTTGCAAAATTTGCCATTGGATGGGGCTTTGGAATGGGTGCTTCCGTTCTGATTCTTTCCCATGTTTTTGAGAAGAATATTTACTTTATGAGTTCGCTGTTTTTAGGGCTTACCGTCTCCGCAATCCCTTTCATTGTTTATGAGGAAAGAAGCCATCTGAAAGGAAACTATCAGAATCTGGTTTTTACCCTCCTTGGCGCAGTTCTCGTGATTTCGCTCACTGCGTTCCGGGCAAATTCTGCAGGAATCGGTGGAATCAATTTCCAAAGTCTGAGCGTTTTGCAATATGGATATTTAATTATTTCCGGGTTGCTTGCAATTTCTTCTATGCTGCTCCCTGGCATTTCCGGCTCCACACTGCTATTAATTTTGGGCATCTACGTTCCTTTAATTGGTGCGGTCAAAGAAATACTGCATTTAAATATGCAGTATTTACCAGGCATTCTGGCCATTGCTGTGGGTGTCGTGATTGGCGTTGTTTTTGCCGCTAAGTTCATCCAAAAGGCTCTTTGCAGACTCCGTTCACAGATGATTTATCTGATACTCGGCCTAATGTTGGGATCATTGTACGCAATCCTTATGGGGCCGACAACGCTTGACACGCCAAAACTGCCCCTTGATTTTTCATCCTTTCGAGTTGCTGCATTTCTGATTGGCATTACAATTCTCAGTGGTTTGGAATGGATAAAACGAGTTACAGCAAAGCAGATTCGATCTGAAAAATAAGGGCTTCGTTGTACAGAAAACCGTGTATCCGTTTTGCACATGGCTGCATCGAATACACGGTTTTCTGATCATTATTCCTGAGCTCGAATCAGATTACTGACATAAGGCCGCTTGCCGGAAAGCACCTCGTCATAGAAGTTTTGTTTCCAGTCAATGTAGGCAACGCTGTCCTCCAATTCCTGGATAGAAACCCGCAATGCCTCCTGCTTTTGGGAAAGCATTTCTTTCCTTTTTGGAATGGTGGACTCTCCCTGCAGGCATAGTTCAAGATAGTCTTTCATTTCCTGGATGCTCATGCCGCATCTTTTTAAGCACAAAAGATTTTTGATCCATTTTACATCTCTCTCGTCAAAGACACGGCGGTTGTTGCTGTCACGCTTTACATTGGGTATCAGACCCTCATTACAGTAATACTTGAGCGTCTGATAGGTCATATCGGTTTCTCGGCAGACCTGCATCATGGTATATAACATAAAATTCTCCTCATCAGTCACAAAAAATTCACAATTTATTATGAAAAAGTTCTTGACCGGTTGTAACAACCGGTTTGTATAATCGATTCTATCAAGCGGTTGTTTCAACCGGATTATAATATTATCTCAATAAAAAAGCAATAGGTATTGGAAGGAAAAAAACTATGTTTTTTTACTTTACTGGCACGGGTAACAGCCTTTATATTGCGAAGCAGATAGTAGCAAACAGAATGCGATTGGCTTGACGATCCCGGAAAAGAATCCGAATGCCCGTTATCGCAATGAACATGTTTCCTTGCAGGAAATCATAAACGCAAACAATCAAATCAACAGGAGGCAATATTACCATGAATGATTTTACCTACTCGAATCCCATGAAAGTGTACTTTGGCAAGGATGCGGCAAAGAAAGCTTTTACCGCAGAACTTGGCCGCTTTGGAAAAAACGTGATGCTGGCCTATGGAGGCGGCTCTATCAAAAAAAACGGTGTCTATGAGGAAATGATAATGCTGCTCCAGGAAGCCGGAAAAGAAATTGTGGAATTTTCTGGCATTATGCCAAACCCCACCTATGCCAAGGCGCAGGAGGGAGCAGCTCTTGCCCGTGAACACGGTGTGGACTTCATCCTTGCCGTTGGCGGAGGTAGCGTCATCGACTGCTGTAAGGTGGTTTCTGCACAGGCTATGCTGGATGAAGATATTTGGAACATGGAGTATGGCAAAGGGGAATTTCCCGCAGCCGGGATTCCGATGGGTGCGGTTGTGACGGCTTCCGGCACCGGTGCAGAAATGAACGCAGGTGCAGTCATTACTTATGAGGAGAAGCTGTGGAAAGGCCCGATCTTTGGTACGGCGGCATCCTTCGCTGTTCTTGACCCTGCCTATACCATGTCAGTACCAACCATGCAGGTGCTCTCCGGTGCCTTTGACACCCTGAGCCATGCTATGGAAACCTACCTGGGAAATTCCGATCAGGACAATGTTTCCGATGATGTGGCGCTGGCTGTCATGCGCAACACGGTAATCAACATGCGCCGTGTGCTGGCTGATAGGAATGATGTGCAGGCAAGAGGCAATCTGATGTGGGATTCAGCCATGGCGGAGAATGGCATCCTGAAAGTGGGCCGCCTGACAGATTTCCAGGCACATCAGATCGAGCATCAGTTGGGAGCTTACACCGACTGCAATCACGGTCAGGGTCTTGCGGTCATTCAGCCCGTCTATTACCGGCACATTCTGAAAGATGCAGAAGAAAAATTTACCCGCTTTGCAAAGGTTGTATTCGATGCGGATACTGCTGAGTCTGGTCTCACCGTATTGGAGAACTTTATCAAAGAATGCGGCTTGCCTGCGAAAATGAGCCAGCTTAAATCCAGGGTGGAAATCACATCGGAGGTGCTGCGGCAGGTGGCGGATACCTGCAACATCATCCAGTGCAATCCCCGACCGATTGATCGGAATGAAATTTATGACATTCTGATGGAATGTCTGTAAGGATATTATGGACAGACCCTATACGATATGCCATATCCTGAGCGCGCTGGATGGAAAAATTGCCGGTGCATTCCGCTTGGAAAAGCTGAATCGGGCGCGGAGATGCTTGCAAATACTTCTGGCACTGTAACACTGGAGCCTGATGCTTCGGTTATTGAAGCAAAGAGCCGAAAGCCACCCATGAGTAAAGCTTCCGCAGTCTGTTATGGCAATAACAGTATCAGGCAGCGGGTTATACATAGGATATCTCTCTATCTTGTATAAACTATAAGTTTATACAATGGTGACATATCGGAAATTCCCGGTTAAGGGAAAATAAATCAGGCCTTTCTGCACGCATGAAGGAAGCGGCATGGGCAGCAGTATGGATGATATCCGAAGATTATGTCCGGATGCAGAGATTTCACAGGGACTTGCAATCCGCGGCGGATCAGTGGAACGGTCAGAAGGTGAGATTAAAAAGTGGCTGACAAGAATGAAATAAAAGCGGGAACGCAGCATATGAAAGCATTGTTATATGAAAGCTTTGATATTATCAAAAAATCTTGTATTATAGGAAGGAAGGATTACAGTGAAAACAATAGATAAAAGAGAATTTGAACAGATGAATGTATTTGGTACAGGTGCAGAGAATACAGGTTTTGCACAGTATTTCAGCGGAGCTTCGTTTTTAAATCCGCTGACGGATCCGGAGAAAACAGTTTTTCTTGCCAATGTAACATTCGAGCCGGGATGCCGGAATAACTGGCACATCCATCATGCAAAATCGGGAGGCGGTCAGCTTCTGATCTGCACAGCGGGTGAAGGCTGGTATCAGGAAGAAGGAAAAGATGCAGTCAGTCTGGTACCGGGAACTGTGATCACTATTCCCGCAAATGTGAAGCACTGGCATGGGGCAAAGGCAGACAGCTGGTTTTCCCATATTGCGGCAGAAGTTCCCGGAACAGAATGCCGGACGGAATGGTGTGAATCTGTGTCCAATGAAGAATATGAATCTCTATAATACACAGCTGGAAACGTTTCTGCGCGTAGCCGATGCGGGCAGTTTTAATAAGGCGGCAGCAGAGGCTTTTATTACGCCTACTGCAGTGATTAAACAGATCAATCTGCTGGAGGCTTCTCTGGACGTAAAGCTTTTTGAACGGACACATCGCGGACTGATTTTGACGAAGGCGGGAAAATCTTTATATCAGGACGCAAAATATATCATTCAGTATTGTAAGGATTCTGTAATCAGAGCCAGGAATGCCATGCAGGAGGATACGAATGTCATTCGTATCGGGACATCGCCCATGACACCCGCACAGCTGCTGATGCCGTTGTGGCCAAAGATTCAGGAGCAGTGTCCGGACATGAAATTTCAGATTGTTCCGTATGAAAATACCCCGGAAAATGCCCGAGAAATTCTGGCAAATCTTGGGAAGAACATCGATGTGGTCGGAGGTATCTTTGACGATACCATGCTGGATTTAAGACATTGTGCGGGGCTGGAGCTGTCCAGAGAGCCCTTTTGCTGTGCTGTTTCGATCCATCATAAACTGGCAGTTAAAAACAGATTGAAAATACAGGATCTGTACGGTGAAAATCTGTTTTTAATGCGCAGGGGCTGGAGCAACTATGTGGATTGTCTGCGGGATGATATCTGGCAGAATCATGGACAGATCCATATTGTTGATTTTGATTTCTATAATATGACTGTTTTCAACCGCTGTGAAAACAGTGAAGATGTTCTTCTTGCCATTCCGGGCTGGGCAAACGTGCATCCTCTTTTAAAGGTGATTCCTGTGGAATGGGAACACAGCATCCCTTACGGTCTGCTTCACTCACCACAGCCTTCCGCAATTGTCAGCCGTTTTCTGACGGCTGCGCAGAATGCGGCAGGATAAAACAATATTTTTTCTCAGATCATAACCCTCGGGTAATAACTGATGAACAAATCGAGACTTCTGGTAAAGTCTCGATTTTTTTATACTGTAGGAGATAAATGGCGGAAGAAAGGAGAAAGCGCATGAGGCGAATCATTGTTTTGGGTGTTTTAGCAGTTATTGCTGCAGCAGAGTTTACTGCCTGTAGTTCCCCTGAAAACACCATGGAAACGGCTGGAAAGACTACAGAATCAGCGGACGATTCTGTTTCTGCTGAAATGGAGCAGGCAGCATATACTGTGGATACCGCAATTTCAGAGGTTATCAATGATCCGGTTTTCGGAGACTATGGCAGACTGATTTTTCCGGTAGATGATGGCTATTACAGCGGAAATACACTGGGCGAACTCAGGATGACCTGGTACAGCAATATTGATCCGGAAAAAACAGTGGAAATTGCAAACTACATGAAAGTGCATGCCGAATCCGGAGATCCCATTTTCTATGATATTTATACGGAGGCAGAAAAGAAAGCAGATCCGGCGAAAAAGGATACCGGATTGTTTTTCTTCAAAGGAGAACCCGGTGCGAAATTTGCCGTCTGCAATGCCGGAGGCGGTTTTGCCTATGTGGGAGCCATGCATGACAGCTTCCCTCATGCTCTGGAGCTGTCAAAGAAAGGATACAATGCCTTTGCCCTGATCTACCGTCCCGGAGCGCAGACGGCATGTGAAGATCTGGCGAGAGCAATCAGCTTTATCTTTGATCATGACGGGGAACTGGAAGTGGACACCGACTGTTACTCCCTGTGGGGAGGAAGTGCGGGCGGACGGATGGCTGCTTATCTTGGGACCTATGGCCCGAAGGCTTTTGGCGGAGAAAATCTGCCGCGTCCGGGAGCGATAATCATGCAGTACACCGGACACAGTGAGTATTCGGAAAATGATCCGCCGACTTATGTATGTGTGGGGGACAATGACGGAATCGCCAGCTGGCGGACCATGGAAAGACGTCTTGACAGGCTGTCCGGGCTTGGGATTGACACGGAATTCCATAAGTACCCGGGGCTTTCCCATGGATTTGGACTGGGGACCGGTACAGTTGCAGAAGGCTGGATCGATGATGCAGCTGCCTTCTGGGAAAGACAGGATGATCTGGAAACAGAATGATCCGGAAAAGGAAGAACGATAAGGGGAAGAGGGAGCATGAACAATTTTATTTTTGAAAATGCAACGAAAACGATTTTCGGGAAAGGATGTGTAAAAGAATATCTTGCCTGCCTTTCCAGCCGTTACGGAAGTAATGTGCTTTTTTGCTATGGCGGTGGGTCGATCAGGGAAAACGGTATCTATGATGAAGTTATGGAGAGCCTGACAAAAGCAGGAAAGCATGTGGTGGAGTTTGCCGGAATTATGCCGAATCCCACCTATGCGAAGGTTCTGGAGGGCGCAGAATTGGCCCGGAAGAACCATATCGATCTGATTCTTGGTGCAGGCGGCGGCAGTGTCATGGATTGCTGTAAAGCCATTTCCATGGCAGCAGTTTACAGCGGTGATCTCTGGGAGGATTATTTTGCAAGGCCCGGTATCATTGACTTTACCCCGCTGCCGGTGGGGGTGGTCGTTACTGCAGCCGGAACCGGCAGTGAAATGAACGGTGGCGCAGTCATCACCAACGAAAAACTGAAAATTAAAACCGGGCGGGATTATCCGAAATGCAATCCGGTTTTTGCTCTGATGGATCCGACATATACATTCAGCGTTCCGAAAAAGCAGATGGTGTCCGGTGGATTTGATACACTGTCCCATATCATGGAGATTTATTTCAGTGAACCTGATGAAGATAATGTGTCTGATGATATAGCTGAAGCACTGATGCGGGCAGTGATTCGTGACCTGCGTACGGCTATCCGCAACCCGGAGAACTATACCGCCCGCAGCAATCTGATGTGGGAGGCAACCATGGCAGAGAACCGCATCATCAAGCTGGGCAAAAGAACGGATTTCCAGTGTCACATGATGGAGCATCAGCTGGGTGCTTATACGGACTGCAATCACGGTGTTGGTCTGGCAGTGCTGCATCCGGTTTATTACCGTCACATCTGTG
>JBJELP010000218.1:0-8267 GCA_051879215.1 Lachnospiraceae bacterium | reverse complement strand
ATCCATCATGGTTCCCATAAAGAACGGGATGTTGTTTTCACAGTCGATCAGCATGTATACAAAGGGTCTGTCCAGGTATACTTCCTTTGGATCCACTGGCATTGTGGCACCGCATTCCTCCACTTCGACGACGGTTGCGGCACCGGCTTTTGTTCCCTTTTCACCTACAGAGATAAAGTTTTTGTGAAGGACACGGCTGATGGCAATATTGCGGTTTTCAAAACTGCCCAGTTTTCCGAATTCGGCAAGGTCTTCATCAAAGGCCAGGGGCATGCCCATTTCTTTCAGAATATCGGACAGTTCCACATCGTATTCCGTTTCAAATTTTGGTATGGAGACCTGGACGGTGGTTTTTGCAGGATTTGTCAGCATTTCGTGCAATGATTTACCGTTGAGGGAAGAAATGTAGTCGGATACACGGATTCCTTCGTTGGGAAGCAGAGCAGCAAAGGCGTACTTGCCGCCGTTGTAATACTTCACAAAGCCGGATGCTTTTTCGTCCTCAAGATAAATGCCTTCGGTACTGTACATAAAGTCTGCATCCTGTCGGGTTCCGTCTTCTCTGGTAAACTGCCCCTTTTGCACCTGATTTTTTTCATATATCTCCGACCATTCTGCATCAAAAGCCAGGGCATTGACCAGATACATCACTGCGTCCTGGGGAATCCGGTCCAGAATTTCGGGGATCATTTCATCGGTTTTTTCTTTTACCCAGTTGTTGATGTCGCTGCAGGTCCCGTCATTAAAAGGTGCCTTATAAATGTCGGCATTGTAGTAATCTGCATTGGTCTGCAGGAAATCCTGATTTACTGTAAAACGTTCATCTTCGGTAAACCAGATGGAATTGGCGAGACACAGTTTATATTTTTCACTTTGCGGAAGATGGTTTCTGTAACTGTAAAGATACAGATTCAACTCCTCCGCAGTCATGCCAAGGACAGCTTCCATCTGTTTCCGTGTTTCCCCCTCGGCTCCGTTGGCAGTCATTGCCAGAGCACAGAGAACTGACAGGGGGGAGATTAAAGTGTTCTCGCCATTTTGTTCTCCTGATTTGAAAAGACGGACGGCAAAATCAGTTACATCTGCATTCTGCGAGCTGAGATCGTCCGGGACATCCACATGATTTGCTGAAATACTTTCCATCAGATTCCGGGCCTGTACCTCCTTTACCTCTGCAGAACAGCCGGTGATCGAAACCATTATTGTGCAGACAAGCAGCAGACAGATCAATGAAAGTCTTTTTCGTGTTTTCTTCATACTTAAGTTACCTCCTTTTTTAACAATTCTATTTTAACAAATCCTTATGATTCACTTTATCTCGCTCAGAGAAGACAGACATTCGAAACCCGCTTATTATAATATACGTTTGAGAACCGTCTTTTTTCTCATAAGAACTGTTTTTTCTTAAATAAAAAGTGTATTTTTTCTTTAGATAAAATGAGCCAAGGAAACCATAGACATAGGGGCTGTTGCCCAGTCCCAAATCTGATCTTTATTTTGGGTCAAACAAGCACAAAAGCCAGCACAAATGTACCCGTGGTGGATATACTGACTGAATTGAAGTGCGAAAAAATAATTTTTTTGCATTTTGTCGGGGAATAAGATGCGATTCTTCTTCTATTTAATAGTTGAGTATGATATAATATTATATTATCACATGTTGTGAAATGAAAAGATTATTCATTGACACCGACGGATTTCTCCGCTCAGATAGAAAAGGAGGGGAATTTTATGAAGCTTGAATTCATTGGTGCAGCGCATGAAGTAACAGGCAGCTGTCATTATCTGGAAATCGGATCCCGTAAATTGCTTGTGGACTGCGGTATGGAGCAGGGGGCTGATATTTACGAGAATCAGGAAATTCCGGTTCCCCCGGGGAGCCTGGATTATATTCTGGTGACCCATGCACACATTGATCATTCCGGTCTGATTCCGCTGATGTTTAAAAAAGGATTCAAAGGGCAGGTTTATGCTACGAATGCAACGGTTAACCTTTGTGAGATCATGCTGAAAGACAGTGGTCATATTCAGGAAGCAGAAGCAGAGTGGAAGAACCGAAAATCCAGACGTGCAGGCAGTGAACTGGTGGTTCCCATGTACACGGTGGCAGATGCAGAGTACGCCATGACGCATTTTGTAGGATGTCCCTATGACACCCGGATACAGATCTGTGATGAAATTTCAGTTTGTTTCCGGGATGCAGGCCATTTGCTGGGATCGTCCTTTATTGAAATTTATGCTTCTGAGGGTGGCGTGGAAAGAAAGCTGATTTTTTCCGGTGACCTGGGAAATGGAAATCGTGCTTTGATCCGTGATCCGGATCTTCCGGGGGATGCGGATTATCTGATTATCGAGTCCACCTACGGGGACCGCAGTCATGATGTCCCTCCGGATTATGCTGCAGCACTGGCTGATGTGCTGAAGAAGACCTTTCTGAGGGGAGGAAATGTGGTGATTCCGGCATTTTCCGTGGGCCGTACTCAGGAAATGCTGTATCATCTGCGTAAAATCAAAACAGAGAAACTGCTGCCGGAATCGCTTCTGGATTTTGAGGTGTATGTAGACAGTCCGCTGTCGGTGGAAGCCACGACGATTTTTAATAAATCTGTGGCAGAATGTTATCGTGAGGAAGATAAGGAACTGATTGAAAGCGGCATCAATCCGATTTCATTTCCGGGGCTGAAATGCTCCATCACCAGTGATGATTCCAGAGCAATTAATTTCGTACAGAAACCGGTTGTAATTCTGTCAGCATCCGGTATGTGTGAAGCGGGACGTATCCGTCATCATCTGAAACACAATCTGTGGCGGCAGGAATGTACCATTGTGTTTGTGGGATATCAGTCACCGGGAACATTGGGACACAGTCTGCTGAACGGAACAAAGAGTGTCCGGCTGTTCGGAGAAGAGATTACAGTGAATGCTGAGATTCTGAATCTTCCCGGTATCAGCGGTCATGCAGACCGGGAGCATCTGATTGCATGGGCATCGGCCATGAAGAATCCGCCCGGGCGCATCTTCGTCGTACACGGGGAAGATCAGGTGACAGATTATCTGGCAGAACAGCTGCAGAAGGCCACCGGAGCCAAAACCTATGCGCCTTACAGCGGAGACTGTTTTGACCTGATCAGCAATGTTCAGATACAGGAAGGTGACAGACAGCGAGTTCAGAAGAAGCCGAAGACGACATCCGGTAAGGCACGAAGTATTTATGACAGACTGCTGGCAGCAGGCGAGCGTCTGATGGCAGTAATTCGAAGAAACAAAGGAGGAACCAATAAAGATCTGGCCAAATTTGCGGATCAGATTGATGCACTCTGTGACAAATGGGATAGATAGAGGATAGGATTTGACTGATGGAAGGGGGCAAAAGGGATTTGACCTTTTTGCTCCCCTTTTATCAATCAGAGGTTGATAAAGGATGGGGTGTTTATGCGTTATTATATATCAGATCTGCATTTTTTTCATAGCAATCTGAATGATCATATGGATAACAGAGGATTTTCCAATGTAGAAGAAATGAATCATTACATGATCCGACAGTGGAACAGCCGGGTGAGGAACGGCGATGATGTGGTGATTCTGGGAGATTTTTCCACCGGAAATGCAGAGGAAACCATGGGCGTCCTGAAGCAGCTGAAAGGGAAAAAATATCTGATTCAGGGAAATCATGACCGTTATCTGAAGGATAAGGATTTTGACCGCAGTCTGTTTCAATGGATCCAAAGTTATAAAGAATTAAATGATAACAGACGAAAGGTGGTGCTTTCCCATTATCCGATTTTCTGTTACAACGGGCAATTTCGGATGAATGCAGAAGGAAATGCATCCACATATATGCTGTATGGACATGTTCATGACACTTATGATGAATTTCTGGTGGACAATTTTCAGAAACAGACCAGACAGCATATACGATCTGTCCGCGGAAAAAAAGAACCGGTTATGATTCCCTGTCAGATGATCAACTGCTTCTGCATGTTTTCTGACTATATTCCGCTGACATTGGATGAATGGATTGAAAATGATCGGAAGCGGCGGGAAAAACAATGATTGATTCTTCCGGCAGGAAAAAAGAGATTGGCAGTTTCAGGTTGACAACCGGGAAACTGTCCAGTAGACTTAATAATAGAGACTGTTTTTTTATCTCACAGGAATTTGTGTATAATCCTGTGAGATAAACTATTCTACAGGTCAGAAGCACCGGCGAAAGAGGGATACATATGGAGAACTATATCATTGACGGTCCCATGGACTTTCTGGAAAAGGATTATACGGTCATTTCTCTGGTGGGCGGCGGCGGTAAAACCACAACCATGTTTGCACTGGCAGAGCATTATTGCAGGCTGGGAAAGAGGGTTCTGGTAACCACAACTACTCACATCGGGAAACCGGATCGGTATTATGCATCTGATAAGAAAGAAGTCCTTCAATTATGGGAGCAGGGGTATTATGCCGTTGTGGGACGGCAGGAAAAGAAGTCAGGTCTTCCGGATAAGCTGAAATCTTTGCCGGAGCCGGAACTGGAAATGTATATGGAACTTGCCGATATGGTTCTGATCGAAGCGGATGGTGCGAAGTGTCTGCCCTGTAAGATTCCGAATCAGACAGAGCCGGTTATTCCTGCAGCCTGTGATCTGGTGATCGGTGTGATGGGTATGAGTGCCTGGAACCAGCCGGTAAAAACCCATTGCTTTCGATGGGATCAGGTATCCTCTGATCTGACAGAACGGTTTGCAGACAGTGACCGGATTACAACAGAACTGATGGCGGAAATTCTTTCTTCACCCAACGGAACAAGAAAAGGTGCAGGAACCAGAGATTATCACGTGATTCTGAATCAGTGTGATACGCCGGAACGGATTCAGGCAGCAGAAGAAATCCGGGAAAAGCTCAGTCAGCGTGGAATCCGACAGGTCAGCCTGACCTGTTATAAGAAAATATAACGATTATAAGGAGAAAGAGCATGAATTTTCTGGAAGAACGTATTGTAAAAGATGGCGTGGTCAAAGAAGGAGATGTACTGAAGGTGGATGCATTTCTGAACCATCAGATGGATATTGATCTGTTCAATGAGATGGGCAAAGAGTGGAAGAGACGGTTTGCAGGAAAGAATATCAACAAAATTCTGACTGTCGAAGCATCCGGCATCGGCATTGCCTGTATTGTGGCACAGCATTTCAACTGTCCTGTCGTTTTTGCAAAGAAATCCAAAAGCATCAACATTGATGGGGAAATGTATGTGGCAGATGTGGAATCCTTTACACATAAAACAAAGAACCAGGTTATTGTATCAAAGAAATTCCTGACAGCGGATGATCATGTGCTTCTGATTGATGATTTTCTGGCAAACGGATGCGCTCTGCAGGGACTGATTCAGATTGTTCATGCAGCGGGAGGTACTGTGGAAGGCATCGGCATTGCAGTGGAAAAGGGCTTCCAGACAGGCGGTCGTATCATCCGGAATCTGGGATACCAGCTGGAATCTCTGGCCATTGTGGAATCCATGGATGCGAAAACCGGTGAAATTGTATTCCGTCAGCAGAATATTTGATTTTTATGAAAAATCAGGGTTGTCTGCTGAATTATTTCAGATACAAAAGAAATTTGGAGGTTTGTTATGAGCAAAGAAAAAAATGGAACGGTACAGATGTCCAGTCCCTATGAATTTGAGGGAAGAATCCCCCTTGGACAGGCCATTCCCCTTGGTCTTCAGCATGTGCTGGCAATGTTTGTGGGTAATCTGACTCCACTGCTGGTTATCATAGCAGCATGCGGTGCCGAGGAATTTGCTGCCGTACAGGTATCTCTGCTTCAGAATGCCATGATTGTGGCAGGAATTGTAACATTAATTCAGCTGTTTTCCATTGGTCCCATCGGCGGTAAGGTTCCGATTATCATGGGTACCAGTTCCGGTTTCATCGGCGTATTCAGCAGCGTTGCAGGTCTGATGGGCGGCGGTATTCTGGCATATGGAGCCATCATGGGTGCAAGTATGATCGGCGGTCTTTTTGAAACGGTTCTGGGTGCATTTCTGAAACCCCTTCGCCGTTTCTTCCCTTCCATCGTAACCGGAACTGTTGTACTGTCCATCGGTTTATCACTGATCAGCGTCGGTGTAGGTTCCTTTGGCGGCGGTTCCAAGGCCAATGATTACGGCTCTGCAGAAAATCTGCTGATTGCCCTGGCTGTTATGGTCATTATTCTGGCTTTAAAACATGGCACAAAGGGAATCACAAGCTCTTCCTGTATTCTGTTTGGTATCATTGCCGGCTATATTATCTGTACGGTTCTGGGCTTTATTCTTCCCCATACGGGAGTTAATGCGGATGGTGTGGAATACACGAAAGCATGGGTTCTGAACTGGCAGAAGGTGGCAGATGCCAGCTGGTTTGCGATTCCGGAAATCCTGCCGGTTAAGCCGGTATTTGATCTGCGGGCCATTGTTCCTGTTCTGATTATGTTTGTGGTGACTGCAGTGGAAACCGTAGGTGATATTTCCGGCTGTATCGAAGGCGGCATGGATCGGGAAGCAACTGACAGCGAACTGGCAGGCGGTGTCATGTGTGACGGTATTGGTTCCACAATTGCGGCTCTGTTCGGTGTGCTGCCCAACACTTCCTTCAGCCAGAATGTGGGTCTGGTTACCATGACAAAGATTGTAAACCGTTTTGCTCTTTCCTGCGGTGCTGTTTTCCTGATACTCTGCGGTCTGCTTCCCAAACTGGCTGCGCTGGTATCCATTATGCCCCAGTGCGTGCTGGGCGGTGCAGCTGTAATCATGTTTTCATCCATTGTAATCAGCGGTATTCAGCTGATCACCAGAGATCCGTTAACGCCCAGAAACATGACAATTGTTTCTGTCGCCCTGGGTCTTGGATATGGTCTTGGAGCAAACAGTGCAGTACTTGCCGGCATGCCCCAGTACGTGACGCTGATCTTTGGCGGATCCGGTATTGTACCGGCAGCTTTTGTGGCCATTATTCTGAATATTTTACTTCCGAAGGATAAATAATTACGTAAATTCCGAAATCCGTTTGTATCAAGGTATCAAATCCTTCTGACACCTGAATCATAATTAAAAAGTTTGAGAGGTTTTCTGAGAATATGATTAAATTCAAGGATTATGTCCGGGCCCAGAGCCTGGAGGAAGCCTATACACTTTGCCAGAAGAAAAGAAATGTGGTGCTGGGCGGCATGCTCTGGCTGAAAATGCAGAGACGCAGTGCCGGTACAGCCATTGATCTCTGTGATCTGGGACTGAATTATATAGAAGAAACACCGGAAGAATTCCGGATCGGAGCCATGACTACGCTCCGGCAGCTGGAGAAGCATGAAGGGCTTAATGCCCTGACCAGTCATGCCATGGAAGAGTCTGTAAAGCATATTGTGGGGGTGCAGTTCAGAAATGTTGCAACCCTTGGAGGCAGTCTGTTCGGCCGATTCGGTTTTTCCGATGTGCTGACCCTGTTTCAGGTGCTGGATGCAAAGGTGGAATTGTATCATGCAGGTGTGATGTCAGTCAGTGCGTTCGCAGAACTTCCCCGGAAGACAAGGGATATTCTGGTGCAGGTAATTGTACCGAAAAATAACGCGGCTGTGGCATATCAGTCCATGCGCAATACGGCGACGGATTTCCCGGTTCTGACCTGTGCAGTTTCTTATGACGGCAGCAGCTGCCGGTGTGCGGTGGGAGCAAGACCTGCAAAGGCTGCTGTGATCACAGATACACAGAATCTGCTGAAGGATGGTATCACTGAGAAATCTGCAGAAGCATTTGCCGTATGGGCAGCGGATCAGTTTACCTATGGCAGCAATATCCGCGGCAGTGAAGCATATCGTAAGAAAATATGTCAGGTTCTGGTAAGAAGAACACTGATGGAAGCTGCAGAAAAGGCAGAATTGGAATCAAAAGAAATACATAATGAAATTCATGATGAAATAAATGAAGAAATACATTCTGAGAAAAAGGAGAACTGATTGATGGAAATTACGATGACTTTAAATGGAAAATCCATTACAGCCTCCATTGAACCCGACATGCTTTTACTTGATTTTGTCCGTTCCAGAGGATGTCTTTCTGTAAAAAGAGGTTGTGAAACGGCAAACTGCGGTCTCTGTACCGTGCTGATGGATGGTGTTCCGGTGCTGTCCTGCAGTACACTGGCTGCGAGAGCAGCCGGACATGAGGTTTATACCCTGGAAGGACTGCAGGAAGAAGCCGCAGACTTTGCAGTATTTGTGGCAGACCAGGGAGCGGAACAGTG
>JBJELP010000217.1:0-2005 GCA_051879215.1 Lachnospiraceae bacterium | reverse complement strand
AGCTGACTGCTACTAATCGGTCATCAGCTTGACCTGCAGTCTGAAAGATATGGTTTTGAAGAAAACGAAAGTTTGTTGAATGCCTGACAGAAGTCAGGAAACATCGAACGTCATATGCAGTTTTGAAGGTATTTCTTCATAATATATGCCGATATGGCTCAATTGGCAGAGCAGCTGATTTGTAATCAGCAGGTTGACGGTTCGAGTCCGCCTATCGGCTTGAAAAGCAGTTGATTATTTCAACTGCTTTTTTCAATTTGTTATTGTTCAGAGTCAAGCAAAAGAAACACGCAGTGTTTACAAGGTTGGTTCAGAGCTGAGCAATTTCATTTCTCTGTGTTTAAAATTTTGCATATTTGATCAATCTGGGTTATAATATGCAAAACAGAAGTGGCAACAGGTTCTGTATGGTATGATACCATGGCAAAAAGTATTGATATAAATTCGGAGAATAGAATATGAGTAATGTATATAAAAAAGACAGCAATCATGTAGATGATAATGACTGTGTAGATGATATTGACCGTGTAGATGATATTGACCGTGTGAATGATATCAGCAGCGATATTGACAGCGATATAGACATTGACATAGATTCTATAAATGGTTCTGATTACGATTCTGAAATAGTATACGAAGATTGTTCTGATACAGATTATCCGGAATCTTATTACAGTTTTGCATGGGTTTACGATACCTTCATGGATAATATTCCTTATGATGAATGGACTGCATATCTGATTGGACTGTTGAAGGAATATGGTGTTTCCGAAGGGCTGGTTCTGGATATGGGATGCGGTACCGGCAATGTGACGGAGCGTCTTGCGGCTGCAGGTTATGATATGATTGGTATTGATAATTCGGAAGAGATGCTGATGGAAGCCAGAGAGAAGGCCATGGAAAATCAATATGGGATTCTCTATCTGGAACAGGATATGCGTTCTTTCGAATTATATGGAACGGTTGCAGCAGTTGTCAGCATTTGTGATTCCATGAATTACATTCTTGAAAAAGAAGATCTGAAAGAGGTTTTTCGTCTGGTAAACAATTATCTGGATCCAAAAGGTGTGTTTATCTTCGATTTTAATACCCCTTACAAATACAGAGAATTACTCGGGGATCGTACCATTGCGGAAAACCGGGATAACTGCAGCTTTATCTGGGATAATACCTTTGATGAGGAAGCGGAAGTGAATATTTATGATCTTACGATTTTCATGCAGGAAGAGGATGATATTTTCCGTAGATATCAGGAGACCCATTACCAGAAGGCCTGGAGTGTATCCGATTTCCGGGAAGCGGCTGAAGCGGCTGGCATGAAGGTGATGGCGGTATATGATGCATTTACGCACCGGGAGCCGGCTCCGGACAGCGAGCGTCTGTATATGATTGTACAGGAATGTGGAAAGTAAGAATAATAAGATAAAAAGAAAAGTAAGATAAGAAGCAGTTTCTTTATAAATCTGCAAAAATCCAGATATAGTCCGGAAAATCCAGATATAGTCTAGAAAATCCAGAGATAATCTGTTAAATGATTTGAAAAAGAGTGATCGCAATCCCACTGGTTTTAGACAATGGATAGTTCACAAAACGGAAAGAGGTCTGGACACGATTCAGAAATGTATGCGATGACAGGGAGGATAATATGAGTGATTATTTAGTAAGAGCAACAGCAGCGGATCATGGAATCCGTGCATTTGCAGCCACCACCAGAGAACTGGTGGAAACAGCAAGACAGGCACATAATACCAGTCCCGTTGCAACTGCGGCACTGGGAAGACTTCTGACTGCCGGTGTGATGATGGGCAGTATGATGAAAGGAGAAGAGGATCTGATTACCCTTTCCATTAAAGGAGATGGACCGATTCAGGGGATTGTTGTTACTGCAGACAGTAAAGGACATGCAAAGGGATATGTAAATAATCCCGATGTGCTGCTGCATGCCAATGCAAAGGGAAAGCTGGATGTGGCCGGTGCTGTGGGAAAAGGCGAGCTGCGTGTCATC
>JBJELP010000216.1:0-2007 GCA_051879215.1 Lachnospiraceae bacterium | reverse complement strand
AGGTTGGCTTTGAACAGTTACAATAAACTGTTTATTCAGCACAACAGTATGAAGGAGTCATCTATGAATCAGAGACCTTATGACAAAGCAGATGCGATGGCTGTAGCCGGTTTCGTTTGCGGTGTGATTGGATGCATCACCATGTGTATGGGTGTATCTGCCATTTTCTTTGGTGCCCTGGCACTGTTTTTCGGGCTGCTTGCCCGTGGAGACAGTATCCGCATCAACAAAAAAAGCCGCGCCGCAGTGATTCTTGGAATTATTTCCATGATTGCAGGTGCTGCCATCTGCGCACGGACAGCATACGTCTTCGTAACAGAATACGGGACAATTGAAAACGCTGTGAATTCCTTTTTGGAAATCTACAACGAAACATACCAGGAATTGTACAACTCTTTTTACTAAAAAGGAATGATTATTTATCCAGATGCTTCCTCAGGAAACAAAGGGTACCATGCCTGTCACAAGGCAGAAAATGTTTTTTACCACAAAATGTACAATCAGGATTCCCAGCGCAGCCCATAAATAACCGCTGCGCCAGCGAAGGCCGATACGGATACGGTTCCGGCTGACACGCTGAATGGTCTGACTGACCATGAACCATGTATACATGACAGCGGCATAGGCTGTCAGCGGGTAGTTTACTGCACAGGCAAAAAATCTTCCATGGAGCAAAGCCGCCACTGAACGGCTTCCGCCGCAGCCCGGGCAGTAAAATCCGGTCATCGAGTATATGTAGCAGGGCTTCATGAGCTCAATGATGACCAGTTCTGAAAAAAACAGGTTTTTTATGATAAGAAGAATGAGGATTGCTGCCAGTATGAGCCATCCGGCAATAAACAGTCCGTCTTCCGGGGTTTTGATTCTCTTTGTGTGTGACATTTTTCAGTTCCTTTTATCAAACATTTAGAATATTTTATCAGATTGGAGCGTGATATCAATATGGAAAATACATATCACCATACAGAAAACATCACCATGTTGAATCCAAAGAAAATTCGAGTGATCAAAGCAAAGGCCCGGGAAAATCTTCTGGGTAATTATGGTCCGATCATCGGGGCAACCATACTGATTTCCCTGATTTCCACCATTATCAGTGTATGCTTTTCACCGATGCTGAATCAGGCCGGCATTTTGCAGTATGGCATTTACTATGTGGCTGATTTCATTATTGTCCTGCTGGTCAATTTCTTTTATACAGGGATTTATGTGATGCATCTGAATGCGGGACGGGGCGAAAAAAGTACTTTGAATGCACTTGCTTTTCCGGTCAGAAATGGTACCAACCGATTTCTGGCTGCGTCTGCAGTTTTTGCAGTCATCACATTCATTCACGATATTCCCACCGTTCTGCTGACCAATTACCTGAATCTGGATACACTGATGAGCGGAACGATGGACCTTCATATGATCTTTATCTGGTCTGTCATTACATTGATTGCTTCCATTGTAAGTCTGGTTCTTATGCTGGATTTTGCACTGACCTTTTACTTTTTGATTGACAATCCTGAGATGTCCGCCAAGGAAGCATTCGCAAACAGCCACCGATATATGAAAGGGAACAGGCTGCGCCTGTTGTTCCAGTATATTTCCTTTATCGGTTTGGGACTTCTGGGTCTGCTCACAGCGGGCATTGCCTATCTGTGGCTGATCCCATACATGGAACAGTCCGTGACCGTACTATATGAGACACTTGTTTACCAGGAGAATACGAGATAAAAAATTTCCTTTTCATAGTAAAAATGTTTTTGTCACATAGATTTCATAATCGAATATAACAAATATTCCTAAAGAAAACTTTCAGAAAACGTCAGCACTTAGCGAAACATAGTTGAGCTTAGTACTGCTACGTTTTCGTATAAGCGAAAGCGGGTTTTCTGTGGAATACTTGTTATATTCGAACCGATTATGAATGGGATGATTGAAATCGAGTAGGAGGGAGTGATTAACTCCCGTCCTCTCACACCACCGTACGTACCGTTCGGTATACGGCGGTTTCAATAGTTG
>JBJELP010000215.1:0-8368 GCA_051879215.1 Lachnospiraceae bacterium | reverse complement strand
ATATTTAAAGAAAAGCCTGAAAAATTAATGATTTAGGGCTTGACATTATAGGAAGTGGAGTGAGAATGGGTGCGGCTCTGGAACTGGTATTCTTAGGAATTACCAGTATTGGAGGAACAATGCCGTCCGATGCATTGACAGGATCTGTTCTGGGAAGCGCATTTGCTATTATTACAAACTCAACAACAGAGGTGGCGCTGGCTCTGGCAATACCGAGTGCGTTGATTTCACAGCTTATGCGAAATGTGTTTGAAATGGGACTGGCATATCTGCTTCCACTGGTAGATAAATACATAGCGCAGGGAAAAGAAAGAAAAGTATTTGCGATTCATTTCGGCAGTATATTTGCCATGTCTTTGTTTTATTTCATTATCGGTTTTCTGGGCATTGCTTTGGGAAGCAATACCATGCAGGCTGTAGTTGATGCTATACCTGATAGAGTGATGGCTGCACTGACAGCAGTGTCAATGCTCCTTCCTGCACTGGGAATTGCCTTACTGATGAAAATGGTATGGGAAAAGAAAACAGCAGTGTTCCTTTTGCTGGGATTTGTACTGGTCGGATATTTTGACCTGCCTTTAATGGCTCTTGCATTAATTGGGATTGTAATTGCGGTTGTAATTGCACTTCAGGACATGGAACAGACAAAAAATGTAAATGTGATGGTGAGCGGTGCAAATCAGGAATTATCAGTCGAGGAGGATTTTTTCAATGATTAATAATGAAATTTCAGCAGACGAAAAGAAAATGATGCGTAAAGTGTTCTGGCGCTCGTTTTTTATAATCGGTTCATGGAATCCTGCCAGAGCAATGGGAGTTGGATTTTTATATGCCTTAATGCCGGTAATTAATAAATTTTACAAGAATGAAAATGACCGGATTGAAGCAATGAAAAGAAATGTGGAATATTTTAACTGTACTTCCGCCGTTTCTACATTTCCAATGGGTGTAGTGGCCAGTCTTGAAAAAGAAAACAGTGAAAATGCTGATTTTGATGCAAGCTCCATTAATGCAGTAAAAGCAAGTTTGATGGGACCGCTCTCTGGAATCGGAGATTCTATATTCTGGGGAACTCTGCGAGTTATTGCTGCAGGAATTGGTGTCAGTCTGGCAGAAAAAGGATCTGTTCTTGGACCGATACTGTTTCTCTTGCTTTTTAACATTCCGGCACTGTTCGTAAGATACATGGGAACATTTCTGGGTTATGGCCTGGGAGAAAAATACATTAAGCAGGCATATGAAAGCGGTGTAATCAATGTAATTACAAAAGCAGCAGGTATATTGGGTATTATAATGATCGGAGGAATGATCGTTACCACAGTTAATATTACAACCCCGTTAACGTTTTCTCTGGGAGGAACAACTTATCAGCTGCAGGCTATTCTGGATGATATCTTAAAAGGAATTTTACCTCTGCTTGTTACATTTTTTACTTTTCATCTTGTCAGTAAAAAAGTCAGCACAACTAAAATTATGCTTGGAATGGTAGTTGTAGGATTGATATTAGGCTTTCTGGGAATCTTATAAAACAAATTTTGAAAGATCGTTTTATATCGCATGCCACAAATGTGACATGCGATTATCTATATAAAAAAGAGGATGCAGAAAATAAGATAACTCGTGTATCTGAAGTACCTATCTGGGTAAAAAAGGAGTAGCGCTATGTTATATGTGGGAATTGATCTTGGAACGTCTGCGGTAAAATTGCTGCTGATGAATGAAAAGGGTCAGATTCAAAAAATTGTATCAAAAGAGTATCCATTATATTTTCCTCAACCGGGCTGGTCTGAGCAGAAACCGGAAGACTGGTATGAGAAGACGATGGAAGGACTGAAAGAACTTTTAAGCGAATGCGACAGAACACAGGTTGCCGGAATCAGTTTCGGGGGTCAGATGCATGGTCTTGTAATTCTGGACAAAAATGATGATGTCATTCGGCCTGCACTGCTTTGGAATGATGGCCGTACCTGTGAGGAATGTGATTATTTAAACAATGTCATCGGAAAAGAGAAGCTTTCTGAATACACGGCAAATATTTCTTTTACCGGTTTTACCGCACCAAAGATTTTGTGGGTGAAAAACAAAGAACCGGAAAACTTTGCAAAGATCGAAAAGATCATGCTGCCGAAAGACTACATTGCTTACAAATTATCGGGAGTTCATTGCACGGATGTATCGGATGCCTCCGGAATGCTGCTGTTTGATGTGAAAAATCGCTGCTGGTCGAAAGAAATGCTGGAAATCTGCGGAGTACAGGAAAGTCAGCTGGCAAAAGTGTATGAGTCTTATGAAACTGTGGGAACAATTTTACCGGAAATTGCAAAAGAACTGGGTGTATCCGAACAGGTAAAAATTGCAGCCGGTGCCGGCGACAATGCAGCAGCTGCAGTTGGTACAGGAACAGTCGGTGACGGCAGGTGCAATATTTCCCTCGGAACAAGCGGAACGATTTTCATTTCTTCTGCAAATTTCGGCGTAGACAAAAATAATGCACTGCATTCCTTTGCCCATGCAGACGGACATTATCACCTGATGGGATGTATGTTAAGTGCTGCATCCTGCAACAAATGGTGGATGGAGGAAATCCTCGGAACGTCAGATTATGCAGAGGAGCAGAAATCCATTGAAAAGCTGGGTGAAAACCATGTATATTTCCTGCCGTATCTGATGGGTGAGCGCTCGCCCCATAATGATCCGAAGGCAAGAGGAACTTTTATCGGTATGACCATGGATACCACGAGAGCGGATATGACACAGGCTGTGCTGGAAGGGGTTGCCTTTGCACTGCGTGACTCTTTTGAAGTGGCCAAAAGTCTTGGAATCCGGATCGAACGAACAAAAATCTGCGGCGGCGGAGCGAAAAGCCCCCTCTGGAAAAAGATCATTGCAAATGTGCTGAATGTGAAGGTTGACATCATTGAAAGCGAAGAAGGTCCTGCACTGGGAGGCGCCATCCTTGCAGCAGTCGCATGTGGTGAATTTTCATCCGTAGAAGATGCAGCAGAAAGGCTTGTAAAGGTAATCGATACAGTGGAACCGGAAAAAGCTCTGGTAGAAAAATACGAAGGGCGTTATCAGCAGTTTCAGGAAATCTACCCGGCCTGCAAGTCTCTGTTTCAAATCATAAAATAACATGGGAGATTTACGATGGAGATAAAAAAAGTAACTGACAAGGCGTTTGGAAAATACGGAAAAATCGTGGAAAACGTTGATTTTGCAGAATTAGTGGAAGCGCTGCAAAACACTCCTTCCAGCGAGGGAGTCATCTATGAACCATCCGTAGAGGAATTGGAAAAATTACCTGTATTTGAAAAACTGCAGACAAAAACATACGGGGAACTTCCGATTCAGATTGGATATTGCAACGGCAAAAATCATTTATTAAATGCGTTTGAATATCATCGCTCTTCCGAAATCAATGTGGGCGGAACAGACGCAATCCTGATTCTTGGCCTCCGGCAGGATATTACAGAAGAATTTACATACGATACTTCTCTGGCTGAAGCATTTTTACTTCCGAAAGGAACAGCAGTGGAAATCTATGCCACAACCCTCCACTATGCACCATGCAGTGTAGGTGACGGACAGTTTAAAGTGGCAGTTGTGCTTCCAAAAGACACAAATCTTCCTTTGGAGGAAAACCACGAAGGCTGGGAAGACCAGCTTCTCACCGCCAGAAACAAGTGGCTCATCGGTCATCCGGAGGGCGGACTGGAAAAGGGCGTTCATTTAGGGCTTATTGGAAAGAACCTTTCCATTAAAGAATAGAAAGATGAAAGAATAGAAAGACGAGGAGAACATAGATGAATAATATTCCAAAAGTTAAAATCGGTATTGTAGCTGTCAGCCGTGACTGTTTCCCGGAATCATTATCTGTGGGAAGAAGAAAAGCATTGGTAAAAGCATATCAGGCAAAATATGATGCAGCGGATATTTATGAATGCCCTGTATGTATTGTAGAAAGTGAAATTCATATGGTGCAGGCATTAGAAGATATCAAAGCGGCAGGATGTAATGCACTGGTTGTATATCTTGGAAACTTTGGACCTGAAATTTCAGAGACTCTGCTTGCAAAACATTTTGATGGACCGAAAATGTTTGTAGCTGCAGCAGAAGAAACAGGCAGCAATTTGATTCAGGGACGTGGAGATGCTTTTTGCGGTATGTTAAATGCAAGCTACAATCTTGCTCTTCGCAATATCAAAGCCTATATTCCGGAGTATCCGGTAGGAACAGCAGAAGAGTGTGCTGACATGATCCACGATTTCCTTCCGATCGCAAGAGCCATCATCGGACTTTCTGATTTAAAAATAATCAGCTTCGGCCCTCGTCCGTTAAACTTCCTTGCATGCAATGCACCGATCAAACAACTTTACAATTTGGGCGTTGAAATTGAAGAAAACTCTGAACTGGATTTGTTTGAGGCATTTAACAAACATGATGGTGATCCTCGTATTCCGGAGGTTGTTGCTGATATGGAAGCAGAGCTTGGCAAAGGCAATAAAAAGCCGGAAATTCTTGCAAAGCTTGCACAGTATGAGCTGACACTTCTTGACTGGGTTGATGAACATAAAGGATGCCGCAAATACGTGGCAATTGCAGGAAAATGTTGGCCTGCATTCCAGACACAGTTCGGTTTTGTTCCATGCTATGTAAACAGCCGTCTTGCTGCCCGCGGAATCCCGGTGTCATGTGAGGTGGATATTTACGGTGCATTAAGCGAATATATCGGAACATGCGTCAGTGACGATGTGGTAACGCTTCTCGATATTAACAATACGGTTCCTTATGATTTATATGAAGAAGACATTCAGGGAAAATATGATTATACAGCACATGATACCTTTATGGGATTTCACTGCGGCAATACAAGCTCTAAAAAGCTTTCATTCTGCCAGATGAAATATCAGATGATCATGGCAAGAAGTCTTCCGGAAGAAGTGACACAGGGAACACTGGAAGGCGATATCATTCCCGGTGACATCACATTTTTCAGACTGCAGAGTACAGCAGACAATAAGCTTCGTGCATATGTAGCCCAGGGAGAAGTTCTTCCGGTGGCAACCCGTTCCTTTGGTTCCATCGGCATTTTCGCAATTCCGGAAATGAAGCGCTTCTACCGCCATGTATTGATTGAAGGAAATTATCCGCATCATGGTGCAGTTGCTTTCGGTCATTATGGAAAAGCATTGTATGAAGTATTTAAATACATTAATGTTGCTGTAGATGAAATCGGTTACAACCAGCCGGCAGGTGTACGTTATCCTACAGAAAATCCATTTGCATAATGAGTTTCAGGAAAAGTACTTCTGAAAAATAAAGAGGAAATCAAATTATGGAAATCATAGAATTAAAAAAAATAGCAAATGAAGTTCGAAAAAGCATTGTGACAGCAGTTCACAGTGCAAAAGCAGGACACCCGGGAGGTTCCTTATCCGCAGCAGATATTTTTACTTATCTCTATTTTGAGGAGATGAAGATAGACCCCCTGAATCCGAAATCTTCGGATAGAGATCGTTTCGTACTCTCCAAAGGACATTCTGCACCGGGATATTACAGTGCGCTTGCACACAGAGGATTTTTTCCGGTAGAGGATCTGGATACTTTAAGGCATCTGGGTTCTTATCTCCAGGGACACCCGTGCATGCAGCACATTCCCGGTGTAGACATGTCCTCCGGTTCTTTGGGACAGGGTATTTCCGCCGCAGTTGGAATGGCAATCGCAGCGAAAATGGATGGTTCATCAGTGAGAGTTTATACACTTTTAGGTGACGGAGAGTTGCAGGAAGGACAGGTATGGGAAGCTTCCATGCTGGCAGGACACAGGAAACTGGATAATCTGACAGTGATCGTAGATAACAACAATTTACAGATTGATGGTGCGGTTTCAGAGGTCTGCACTCCGTATCCTATTGATAAAAAGTTTGAATCCTTTAACTTCCACGTGATTCCTGTAGAAGATGGCAATGATATGGAACGGTTAAGAGAAGCGTTCAGGGAAGCAAGAACGATCAAGGGAAAACCTACAGCCATCATTGCGAAGACGGTCAAGGGAAAAGGTGTATCCTTTATGGAAAATCAGGCTTCATGGCATGGTGCAGCTCCAAACGATGAGCAATATGAGATTGCTATGGAAGACTTAAGAAAAGAGGGGGAAGCATTATGTCAGATGTAAAGAAAATTGCAACGAGAGAAAGCTATGGCAATGCCCTGGCAGCTTTGGGCTCAGAATATTCAAATCTGGTCGTTTTGGATGCAGACCTTGCAGGGGCAACAAAAACAAGCATATTTAAAAAGGCATTTCCGGATCGGCATATTGATTGCGGCATCGCAGAGTGCAACATGATGTCTGTGGCGGCAGGAATGGCAACCATGGGAAAAATACCGTTTGCTTCTACCTTTGCCATGTTTGCGTCAGGAAGAGCTTATGAACAGGTGAGAAATGCCATCGGTTATCCGCACTTAAATGTAAAGATCGGGGCAACCCATGCAGGAATCTCAGTAGGGGAAGACGGTGCTACCCACCAGTGTAACGAAGATATTGCATTGATGAGAGCAATTCCTGGAATGACAGTCATCTGTCCGGCAGATGATATCGAAGCAAAGGCAGCAGTGAAAGCAGCTGTTGATTATGAGGGTCCGGTGTATCTAAGATTTGGACGCTTTGCAGTACCGGTTATCAATGACGAAAAAAATTATCAGTTTGAAATCGGAAAAGGAATTATTTTAAAAGAAGGCAGAGATGTAACGATCATTGCCACGGGACTGGAGGTATGTGAGAGTCTGGAGGCTGCTAAGTTATTGGCAGAGAACGGCATTGATGCCGAGGTAATTAACATTCATACGATCAAACCTTTGGATGAGGAACTTATTGTTGCCTCTGCAGAGAAGACAGGAAAGGTTGTGACAGTGGAGGAACATTCTGTTGTCGGTGGCCTGGGCGGAGCAGTCAATGAGCTTTTAGGTGCGAAAGCACCGACAAGAACCTTATGCATTGGTATTGAGGACGTATTCGGTGAATCCGGCTCTGCAAAAGCGTTAATTGAGAAATATGGATTGGATGCAAAAGGAATCTATCGAAAAATAAAGAGTCATTTATTTTAACTTCCCAAAATAAATAGAAAAGATAAGCGTATCATTGGAAACAGTGGTACGCTTATTTTTTTGTGCGCCCGGCGGGCGCACATTCTAAAGGGTGCAAGTCCCGAATCCGCCCGGCAGTGGGAAGGATATAGCCGAACAGCAAGGGCGTCACCGTGAGGTTGGGTCTGAAGGAAGCTGTAGGCAAACCGCTGACCCGACGAACAGAAATCTCATGAGACTATAAAACGCGGATGAGGTCGCAAAACAGACTAAAGTCCAATAACTGCACGGAGCGTGAATAGTATATGAGGCGGGTATAAGCGGGAAAGAACGTGTGGGTACCCGGGGAGATCTCACGGACAGAAACAATACGATACAACATTCGAGTTTCTGGTCGAAAAAGGTTTATCGTGAGAAGTCAGCAGGAGCCATATTACAAGACCTGACAGCTTAAGATGTTGGGAAAGGGCTCTACACAAGGAGGTGTGGCAAATCTTGACAACCAAAAATGGATTTAAGAACAGACAACTTCATATGGAAGACTACCTGCGTGTAATACCTGCGGAACAGGGAAGGGAAACAGGAGTGTTCGACTATTGGCGGATTGCAGATGACGACAGCACCATCACAGACTTTTGGACGGACAACCTTCTGGAACTCATCATCAGAAAAGATAACCTGAACAAGGCATATCTTCAGGTGAAGAGGAACAAAGGTAAAGGTGGAATCGATGGAATGCAGGTGGATGAACTTCTGCCCTACCTGAGAGAACACCAGTCTGAACTCATTCAGCAGGTGCGGGAAGGAAAATACAAACCCAACCCAGTCCGCAGGGTAGAAATACCCAAAGAGGAGAAAGGCAAAGTAAGGAAACTGGGTATCCCAACGGTGGTCGACCGCGTGATACAGCAGGCAATCGCACAGGAACTGACACCGCTGTATGAGGTGCAGTTCTCGGAATACAGTTACGGATTCCGCCCGAAACGAGGAACGCACGATGCACTCAAAACCTGCCTCAAGCTTGTGAATGAGGGCTATGCATATGTGGTGAGCATGGATTTCGCCTCCTACTTTGATACCGTGAACCACAGCAAACTCATAGAGGTGCTGTCACGGACGGTCAAAGACGGCAGAGTGATATCGCTGATACACAAATACCTCAATGCGGGAGTCATGGAGGATGGAAAATTCAAAATAACGGAGGAATGGCAAGTACATATGCTTGCTAACTGTAGAAAAGGAACGTGGAGAGCATCTCAGATGCTCAGCGTAGCCCTGACAAAGA
>JBJELP010000214.1:0-2050 GCA_051879215.1 Lachnospiraceae bacterium | reverse complement strand
TATTTTGAAGGAAAGTATTTTAAACAGCTGGCAGAAAGAGATCCGGAACTGAATGCAGAGGTTGTTTTACTGATTCTGAAACAGGAAAAGGGAAATCGGAAGTTTGAAGATCTGGAATTTCAGCCCATCGGACTGCTTGGCCGGATTGTCAATATCAATGAAAATGGTACCGTGGAAATTGATACCGGTGTTCGGGCAGATATTACAAAAACAGTGGATGAAGATGGGAACATACAGATTCATTATACCATTCGGGAGGAAATTGCTGACAGCAGTAAATTGGAGGAAAGTACCCGGTATGAGGCATTAAAAAATGATCTGTCCCGGGCTGTGGGGCGATTTCCATGGGGAATGATGGCCCGGAAGTATATTTCCAGTTGGAATCAGATGGATGAGATGATCATTAATCTGGCCAATTATCTGGGAATCTCTGCTGAGGATAAGTATGATATTCTGCAGGTGGACAGTCGTTCCGTTCGTTTTGATAAAATGGAGAATGCCATTCGTACCTATCTGGAGATGTTTCTTGTGAATCAGGAGGCAGAAGCGGAGCAGAAGAAGAACCATGATCAGGTGTACAGGGAGATGGCTCTGCGTAAACAGATTGATATTTTGCAGAAGAAACTGGATGAGATGCATCCGCAGTCCGCAGAAGAAGAATCCGATATTGAGAAACTGGAAAAGGGAATCAATGAAGCTGGTATGAATGAAACGGCTGAAAAGGAAGCCAGAAAAGCTTTAAAACGGATGATTCAGGATGGAGAGCATGGTCATGAATATGGAATGCTTTATGATTATCTGACCTTTGTTCTGGGACTTTCCTGGAAGAAGGAGCCCTATAAGCCCATTGATCTGAAACGTGCAGCAGAAATTCTGGATGAAGATCATTTCGGCATTCAGAAAACCAAGAAGCGTATTCTGCAGCAGCTGGCGGTGATGGCACTGAATCAGAAACAGTCCGGTTCCATTCTGCTGTTTGTGGGACCGCCCGGAACCGGTAAGACCAGTATCGGCCAGAGCATTGCAAAGGCCTGCGGAAGAGAGTATGTCCGCATCAGCCTTGGCGGTGTGAAGGATGAGGCGGAAATCAGAGGACACCGCAGAACGTATGTGGGAGCGATGCCGGGGCGGATCATGAGTGGTATCAGCCGCAGCGGTGTGTCCAATCCGGTGGTTGTACTGGATGAAGTGGATAAACTGGATAAAGGATACAATGGCGATCCGTCCAGTGCATTGCTGGAGGTGCTGGATCCGGAGCAGAATTTTGCTTTTACCGATCATTATATGAATGTTCCGTATGACTTGTCAGATGTCCTGTTTATCTGTACGGCCAATTCTCTGGATACGATTCCGGAGCCGTTACTGAACCGTATGGAAGTGATTCCCTTCCAGGGCTATACGGAATCGGAAAAAGTACAGATTGCGAAGAAACATCTGATACCGAAAGCCATGGAGCAGATCGGTATTCAGCCGGAGCAGTTGAAGATTACGGTTCCCGCCATTCATGCAATCATATCCGATTATACCATGGAGGCAGGTGTCCGGGGGCTGAAGAAGCAGATTGCTTCCATCTGCAGAACTGCAGCAATGAAAATCGTAAATGGCGAACAGAAGGGAAAGGCAATTACGGTTTCTCCCAGCCGGTTAAAGAATTTCCTGGACGGAAAACCGGTTCATCATGATCGGATTCAGGAAGAAAGTCAGCCCGGTGTGGTAACCGGTCTTGCATGGACGCAGGCAGGCGGCGATATTCTGTTCATTGAAACCATGCTGACGGAAGGAACAGAAAAGACAGTAATTACGGGACAGCTGGGTGATGTGATGAAGGAATCTGCAAAGATTGCCCAGACACTGGTAAAGAGTATCTTCCCGGAACAGATGAAAGAACTGGAAAAGAAGGAGTTACATATTCATGTCCCTGCCGGTGCGGTGCCGAAGGATGGTCCTTCCGCCGGTATTACACTGACCACAGCACTGGCCTCTCTGGTTACCGGAAAAGCGGTGGATCCGGAAATTGCCATGACCGGTGAGGTTTCTCTGCGGGGAGTTG
>JBJELP010000213.1:0-32677 GCA_051879215.1 Lachnospiraceae bacterium | reverse complement strand
GCACCTGACTCTTAATCAGGGTGTCCAGGGTTCGAGCCCCTGATCGCGCACTGAGAGCACTGTTTTTGTCATGGATGATGAGGGCAGTGTTTTTTTGTACACAATCCAGAGTCCATATTTTTTCATCAAGTGTCAGTGCAAAAGAAAAACCCCAGAAACACAAGCTTCCTGAGGTTTGTATACATTTTTTGTTTACATATTATTTTCATTTATAATACTCGTTAAAAAGCCAATAAAATCATTTTCTGCTTTATCAAGAGGAAGGTTATTATCATATATATAATCGTAATTATATAACTCCACTTCATCATCCGATATGTTTCCGTATTGATGGTCTCCGATATCTCTTCTAATCAGTAATGTTATTATTTTACCGTCAATAGATTCTTTAAAATGATTTATTTCCTCGCCTTCCCTAATATGAACAAACAAAAGATCATCATCTCCAGCAATGAACTTTTTATACTGATCTACTAAGTACTTAGTAGAAAAGTCGTTGTATTGTGAAACCAACCGTTTTAAGTCAGATAGAAACTTTCTATCCTCTAATCTTTTTTGTCCATCCCATCCTAGTATATATGCAGCTTCTTTAATCGGATCTACAGACGATACATTCATCGTTTTATATTTTTTTTTAGCAAATTCACAAAGAGTATCTTTTCCTACTCCTCCGGCACCATTAATTACTATTGTATGTTTCATTTGAATCCTTTCAGCAATTATTAATTACTTTCTTAAACTTCCCACACCAATATGATATGCAGAACCTTGAAAATTCTATATTTCAAACAAATACCATATCAATTCATACTATCAGATAAATCCTCCATGCAATAAGTACGATTCCATCTTTTTGCTTTATCAATACTGTATTTGCTCCGTATTATAAGGCTGATAAAACTTTGTTTTTACGCTTTCGATATCGTACTCATTATACCTTCCAGATTTATTCAAAGCAATCAACAACTCATCGATACCAGATTCAGTGCTATTATATTCTATTATCAAATCTAATTCACCTATATTTTGGAAGTCACTTAAAATATAGCTAATTATTGATTGATTGCATTCCTCTATCATAATATTTGCTGCCTTAAATGCCTGGATGGCAGTTCTCCTGACCCATGGATGAGGATCATATAACCCCCATTTCAAACTATCAAGATATTTAACCAATTGTGCATGCTCAGTAATAAAATATTCAAAAATAGCCATTTTATACTCAATCTGGCAATAGTTACCCGCCTGCTGCAATTCACTTTTAATATCCGGTTCTAAAGTACTTTTGAAATACGTTTTAAAATTTTGTAATTTATGCCCTCTCCAATTTCCATACAAAGAAGAAAGAATAAACTTTGCTTTACTATTTGCAGGCAATCTCCCTCTCTCATTTTTTTCACATAAAATTCGATATAAAGAAGATGATGTTTCCCATTCATGTACACTTACGTATTGAAGATACCATTCATCAGTATCAATTTTATATTGATTAAGTACTTCGCAAAAACTATCTAAATTACATCCATGGCGAAGTGCGGTCTTATAAATTTCCTGCAATCCCCAACTATTCTGCGCTAGTGACGTGGAAAGAAAAATACAATAATCATATTTTTCATTATCAGATGCATATAAATTTGCCAACCATACTGCATCAATTTTATTTATGGTTTTATTATTGATCAAACGAACAAGATTATCATATGAAGATTCTTCATACCTTATATCATATCTTGCCCCAATAATTCCAATGCACTGTTCTTGCCAAATAAGTGACTCTATAAGTCTATTGGTTATTTTTCTTCGATATGAAATATCCTCAATACACGCAATTGAACTTCCAATTGCTCTTCTCACCAACCAATTCGCTTCTACCGGAAAAATCGAATTTTCGTTTTCAGAATGAAAATATGTACTTATTATTTTAGAAGAGACCGGAAGTGGCAGATCACTCATAGCATACCACATTGCTTCTTTGTATTTATCTTCTCCAATCTGGATTTGTTGTAAAAATCTTTTTTCTAAATCAAAATACGTTAGCTTTATATCAATCGCCTTTTTTAAAAAGATATCGCCTGTCTTACTAGCAGCCATATTAATTTGGGCTTTAGGATATATAACCTGTATATGTTGCTGCAATGTATTTAACGTAAAATCTTCATTATGTATCTTGATTTCTTTAATTCCCGAAATTATTGCATTTGCAAGCTGACTTCCACCTTCAGTAAATTCTGCCAGCATCCTATTAGAAGTTGCTGTCATCACTGATATCTGATGATCTCCAACAATTGATGTGGCAAACTTCAAACCTTCCCCTGAATAGCAGCAGTCTAATATCAACACAATATTACAACATATTTTATTAAGAATTGGAATTATCGTATTGGCAAGTGATACGTATCCGCATAAAATTTTTTCATTAAAATCACAAAAAGCCAAAGAAAAATCCGTATCACTGCCATATGTCTTCATACTGCAAGCATGGCCACTAAAATATAGAACCATTGTATCTTCATCATTAGTGAATGAAAATCTCAAACTATCTAATAAATGTATAAATTCAATAGCAGAAATATTTTTCAAGCAAATACTTGTATGTTCTGCAAATTCATCATCCATTATGTTTTTAAAAGCATCATATATCTTTTCTGAGTCACTTCCCGCACATGGGATGTTTTGCAACTCACAGAATGGATAATTACTTATTCCTACTGAAACAACTGAAAGCATAATAATCTCCTTTTATTACACTTTAATAACCACGTTAACATTCACTTCATTGCAGGACTCTACAATGACACAATTGTCTTCTATCGTAATAGTAATCTCATCAGCTTCTTTTTTAGTAAAAACCTTCTTTATCGCCACAGATACAATTGCAGAAATTGCAGATACTGTAAGACCTTGTGCCACACCTGAAATGAAATCAATAACTATAGCTGTGGTAATAATTCCTTTCGTATTCGGAAGGTTTTCTTCTGATTTGTTTACTGAAAGAGACTTTTTACCGTATTCCTTAATAAACAATTCTGCCACTTCCTCCATAAGATGTGACGATTTCACTCCAATTGTTGAAGCTTTCATTTCAATAGATGTCATTTTTCATCCTCCTTATATCGGTAATCTTTGTATAGATTTATTTATATAGCTTTTAATAGAACTAATAGTATCATATGTTAAAACAGATTCATAGTCATATTCTTGCCCGTTTGAAAGACGCGTAATAATATTTACATTCTGTAGAACCCAATACGTTGAATACATTGCATTATTTCTATAAATAATCTGCGTGTTTTCATTTTTCCACCGTTCATTTACTCTTAAGCAAAAATGCGAATACTCCTCTTCATCAACAGCAAAATCGTCATATTCCCTTTTTTTATTTAATTGATGAGGTTGTATTAAGCACCATTCCTTAGGTGATATTTCCATAATCCTCACCAGCATTTCATCCAAATTTTCTGATGGTATGATCAATTTATTTACAACTGTATTAATTCTTAAGTTGTTACAACCCTTTTTCCGTAAATCTGAACATAACTTTGATACATGTTTCATCGTATCTTTAAAAGACGAATAAAAATCACATATTTCATCACTTCCACCATCCAATGATACTATCAATCTACTAAATAAACTCCAATTATTACATAACCAATCATAGTTCTCCTTCAATCCGATTCCTCTGGTTGTAATTGTAACATATAGGCCATTACTAATTGCCTCCCTCACCAAAAACGGTAAATGTGTATATAATAATGGTTCTCCACCTGAAATATCAATTTTTTGCACACCTAAATGTTTTAAACACAATATATTCTCTCTTACTTGATTTTGAGACATTTCTTTCGAAATTTTTTCTTGTTTTTTTGCAAAACAAGTTTTACAATTCAAATAACACTTATCAGTAATATGCCACATAATTTGAGGTAACCATGATTCTTCATTCGAATCCTCAAATGCATTAGTACGCGGATTATATTTAGAATACATAATCAACTCCCCTTGCGTATCACCACATTTCAGATACACAAAATAACTCTGTATCTTTATTTTTTATTGTACCATATTCCTCCTTTATTCGCCATCTTTTGTTCTATAGATTCAATTGAAGAAACTGTTAATTACCTAAAAAAATCCACAGTAATGTGACTTTTCAA
Organism: Lachnospiraceae bacterium; assembly: GCA_051879215.1. Classification (GTDB taxonomy): domain Bacteria; phylum Bacillota; class Clostridia; order Lachnospirales; family Lachnospiraceae; genus TWA4. The sequence continues at coordinate 28,520 of JBJELP010000213.1, read as the reverse complement.
TCACATAACTGTGGATTTTTATTATACCTTCCTTATGCCTGAAAAAATGAAAACCAGATTAATCCAGAATTGTCAGGTTCCTTTTCTTGAAGGTGACACAATCGAATACATGATCTGTATATTCGGTCTCTTTGTTGATTGCAGCATAATCCAGTTTGATGAAAGCACTGGCCAGAGTATACCATACCACCAGATTGTTGGTATCGTCATAAGGAAGAATCTGCAGTACCTTGATCTCGGTGGCATTGGCAGAAGTATTCTTAATGGCTGTATAACCGATTTCGCTGAAACGAACGGTTGTCAGTTCATTGAAGGATCCGGTGTTCATGCTGATGACAAACTTCCAGGGCAGCATACCCACATAGCCCCTGAGGCAATTCTCTGGAGCGGAAAAGCAGGGAGGTAATCAATATGCTGATCGGAGAATATGATTACGAAATGGATATACAGGAAAAACAGGAAGAAATCCGGGAAGAGATGCAGGAAGTTATTGCAAAAGTAAAGGCTGAGAAAGCTGCCGCTGAAGCAAAGGCTGAGAAAACAAAACAATTGCTCTGTTCACTGGTGCAGAAAGGCTTGCTTTCTGCCAAAGATGCAGCGGCAGAAATGGGTGTGTCTGAAGAAACATTTCTGAAATGGATTAAATAAACCCCTTTCAAATTGTTTATTAACAAAAATCGATTAAAAAACAGCGGTTCTGAACAACCGCTGTTTTTATACCCTTATTTACCGTTTCATCTTTTCAGCCACTCACAATAATCATCTTCCAGTAAATTAACCATTTTTTTTATGAAGCATCTGCCTGAAAAGGCCAGATGGGGCAGAGGATAAAACCGTGCCGCAGGATTGCAGATCGGTCGGTATAACGGGTCTGCAACAATATATTCTGCCTTCATCAGGAACTGCTCTGCTTCCTCTTCTCCGTGGATCAGATAATCCGCAGTTTCTTCTCTTTCATTAGTGCGAATCCGTAATAGCTCCTCCGGTTGTTCCAGCGGACACAATACACTCGTCGTCATACCTGTCCTGCGGCGGATTGCTGCCGCAATGGAGCCCATGATGACCGGTTCTCCGATCAGGGTTACCGTTTGTTTTTTCACATTTGAATGAGCCTCCATATCATATGCCAGCATAGAGCATCCTGTTTCTGCGGCCTTTTCCAGTTTTTCCAGAACCACGTCTTCAAATCCCTTCACCGGCGTTCCTGCCACCCAGGGAATGCCATACTGTTTTTCCAGAGCTTTTGCCGCACGAAAGCCCACCGATGATACCACCAGACTGACATCTGCTTCTCCTGCCCTTTTCAAATTTTCCATGGAATCCCCCATGGCATAACAGGATATAATCTCCCAGCCATGGTTCTCCAGAATTTCCCGCACAGAGGATACGGAACCATCCGCTGCAAAGTCCAGAGGCGTCATGCCCATAATGTTCACTTTCAGGCTGCCATCAGCTGCATCAAAAGAGTTCTCTTCTTTCCGTTTGTTCCGGTTGACTGTTTCCGGTTCTGCATCCATTTTCATTTTTGGAGCTGTTACATATCGTTTTACAATCTCCTCCAGTGCCCGTCCGGCGCCCACAGAATAATCATGCATTCCATTGGTTTCAATAAAAAATGTGGGAATCCCTGTTTTCTTCTCAATCAGTCTTGCCAGCCCTTTAAAATCGGTTCCATTCATAAAAGGAATCGGCGAACTGACCAGCGCAATGAATGCAGGCTTGAGGCTTTCCGCCGCCCGGATCACATCATCGGTAAATTTTTTATCATTTCCCAGGATGGCATCCCGTTCCGACAGGCCGGAAATAAAGATCAGGCTGTCCTGATCATACCAACGGATTTCATCATGGGTATTGTATGTGGAATTACATCCCGACGGATCATGGATCACCACCATGCCGCCCATTTCATACAATGCAGAACACACCCCGGATACATCTCCTGTATAAACAGGAATTATTTTATATGAACGATTCATCCTATGCCTCAGTTCCCTTTCCCTGTATTATCCATGCATATACTGTCCATGCAGCAATTTTTACAGCAATCCATACAGTAAATTTCACAGCAATCTATAAACAGACCGTTTATACACAGCTTTCACAGCCCAGTCCCTTCCGGGGTACCAGATCTTCGGTATCTTTCTCCACAAGAAATGCTTCTTTCATCATTGCTGCCATTCTGCGGATTCCGTCAAATCCCCAGAGACCGCCTCCCTGTACCATATTTACAAAATAGGGAGTTGCACTGAACCATGCTGCTTTCTGTCCGATGGCAAGTACCTTTCCCTCACTGCCCCGCTTCCACACACGGCCCTCCGGCTGTATGGTGGGAGTCAGTTCCAGCTCCGGCGCATGTTCTTTCAACCAGTCAAATTCCGCCTGTTCTTCTTTACTGACTGCGTCCAGATGTACACGTTTTACAAAAAAACCGTGTTCCAGAAGCAGTTTCGCCAGTCCAAGAGGTCTGGGGTGGACTGTTCCATCTATTACAACAGGCGTTTCCCCGATCAGGTCCAGCGCATCCTTCAAAGCAGCATCGCAGGCAAGGATCTGCTGCCGGATTTCCGCTTCCGGTTCTCCGTCGGACAGTACAGCCTTTTCTTTATCGGTTCCCCCGCAGATTTCTTCCCTGATTATCCTCCACTGCTCTGCAATTTCCTCATAACCAAAGCAGGAAGGAAGATAATAAAACTTCCGCCCGAGACGCTTTGCCGCCTGAACGATTCCATGCCGTCCCGGCGGATAGGTACAGATAATGGTTTCGGCACTGCCCATCCGGCGGTACTCCTCCAGCGTTCTGCAATCAAAAATTTCCTTTATTTCCACGTGATTTCTCTGCAGAAGCATCCGGATATCAGCGGTTTCATCCAGAGGAAAATCACAGCCCAGTACGGAGACGGTATCCGGTTTTACCGGTTCATCCAGAAGTATGCTTCCCATGGCATACCGAAGCTTCTGATCCGGTGTCAGACCCTGTTTCTGCATAATGGGATCCATGTAACATTTTACAAAAAGAATGTCAGGAAACCGTCTGCCCAGTTCCTGATAAATGTGGTTCAGATCACAGCCCAGGAAATGATGAGTACACACGGTAAAAAGCAGGACTGCAGGCGGTTTTTTTTCCAGACGGTTCAGTACATCAGAAACACCTTCGATGGTTATCTCCTCCACCCGTCCCTCCAGTATATCCTTTTCCTCCAGGACCACCAGAGAAAAACGGTCCTGACAATTCATTTCCGCAGCCGTCAGCACAACGCCCCGCATGCAGTTAATCCCACAGACATAGATCTGAATCGCTTCCGGCACATTCATTCCGATATGAACGATATTCCATGTACCGTGAACCGGTGCATTGAATTCCAGCCCCGGACGGAAAGGAACCGGAAAATGTGCGTCCTTCATAAGAACGGATTGCTCTTTACTCTCTTTTAGCACACGAACTGATCTTAACACCTTTTTCTCTCCTTACGATTCTGTCTGTATCATTCTCCTTCAGATGGCGTAATCACATTGGAATATGCCGTTTTTATGCTTACTCCATCCAGTCTGCCAATTTTTCCTGCCAGTGTGCTGATCACATTCTGTGGTGCATCAATGGCCACGCTGATGATAAAAATTCCCTTATCCCGGCAGGGAATTCCCATGCGTCCAATGATATATCTGCTGGATTCATGCAGAAAACTGTTTAACGCTTCCACTGAATCCTGATTCTCTATAATAATTGAAAGTACGGCTATTCTTGTATCCATTTGATTCTCCTTACAGATAATGTGATCCCCTCTGCAGTTTCACTAACAGATACGGGGCAGCAGCTCGCCTCCCGGCTGAGGAAGAATGGTTTCTCCTCCGATTTCCGTTGTCATAATTACCTGACCCGGATGTTCTGCAGTTACTTCCCCGATAATCGCAGCATCTGCAGTATATTTACCCTGTCTCAGTTTTTCAACAATGGCCGGTGCTTCTGCGGAAGGTGCAAAAATAACCAGTCTGCCTTCACATGCCAGATACAACGGTTCCAGTCCCAGCATACTGCAGACACCTTTTACCTCAGGCGCCACCGGAACAGCTGCGGACTCCAGACGGATTCCCACATTGCTCTGTCCTGCAATTTCATACAGAACCGTACCCACACCGCCTCTTGTGGCATCGCGGATAACATGTACCTCATGGGTGGTATCCAGCACATCCTTTACAGCCCCCCACAAAGGTGCACAGTCACTGGTCACCTCTGCATCAATACCAAAGGATTCCCTTGCCAGCAGAATGGTACATCCGTGACGACCCACATCACCGGTTACAATAATTGCATCCCCGGGAGCTGCTTTAGTACCGGAAGTTTCCACACCTTCTGCAATTTCGCCAACGCCGGTGGTCGTGATAAATACGCCGTCCACCTGTCCTTTTCCTGCCACCTTGGTATCACCGGAAACGATTTCCACTCCGGCCTCTGCAGCCGTTGCAGCCATGGCGGAAACGATCTGTTCCAGCTGATCCATGGGATATCCCTCTTCAATAACAAATGCACATGACAGATACAGCGGTTTTGCCCCCATGCAGGCCAGATCGTTTACAGTACCGCAAATGGACAATTTTCCGATATTTCCACCGGGGAAAAATGACGGAGACACAATAAATCCGTCTGTTGTCATGGCCATGCGGCCTCTGGGTGCTGAAAGTACTGCTGCATCATCCGCAGTCAGATTCGGATTACTGAAATGTGATTTGAAAACCCTGTCTATTAATTCTGCTGTCTGTTTTCCACCTGCACCATGTGCAAGAGTGACTGTGTCCTGTTTCATAGTCTATATCCTCCAAACTTTGCAATTTTCAAGCTCTGCAATTTTCAAATTATACAAGCTCCAGTCCATAATACTAATCCATGCCATACTGATAATATGCGGAACATGCACCTTCATTGGATACCATGCAGGCACCCACAGGATGCTCCGGTGTACACGCTTTTCCAAACAGCGGGCAGTCTGTGGATTTGCATTTTCCCTGCAGAATATCACCGCAGCGGCATGCCGGATTTCCCTTTCCTGTCACTTTGGGAAGTTTGAATTTCAGTCTTGCATCCCAATCCGCATATTCTTCGCGAAGCTTCAGTCCCGATCCCGGAATAATGCCAAGACCTCTCCATTCGGTATCACAGGGTTCCATAACCTTTGCCACCAGATTCTGTGCTTCTATGCTTCCCTCTCTTGTAACAACTCTGGGATACGCATTCACAAAGAACGGTTTTCCCTCCTGAGATTTCCGGATTGCCACCGCCATGGCTGTCATCAGTTCCATGGGGGTAAAGCCGGTTACAACACCGCTGATTCCGTTTTCTGCCAGTTCTTCACACAATTGTGTGCCTGTGATGGCGTTTACATGACCGGGATAAAGAAATACATCTGCACTGTTTTTCAGTGCTTCATAGGCCCGGGGCATGGTTTTGTTGGCTGTCAGCAGGGAGAAATTGGTGATACCCTCTGCTTTTGCCCGGTCCACTGTCATACAGGCCGCCGGTGTGGTGGTTTCAAAACCCACTGCCAGAAATGCCACCTGTTCCTCCGGATGTTTCAGAGCATAATCCACAGCATCCAGAGGTGAATAAACAACCCTGATATTGCCGCCCTTTGCCCGGGCATCTGCCAGACTCATCTTTGTTCCGGGTACGCGGACCAGATCGCCAAAGGTACAGATGGTAACATGGTGATCCAGTGCCAGCATAATGGCCTCGTCAATGAAGCCAACCTGTGTTACACAGACCGGACAGCCGGGACCGGAAATCAGATCAATCTGTTCCGGAAGCAATTTACGGAGACCCAGACGGAAGATTTCATGGGTATGGGTTCCGCAGACCTCCATGATCCGCAGCTTCGGACCCTGATAGGAGGTAATAATATCTCTTGCCAGCTGCATTTTTTCTTTGCTCATTACAATAATCCCTCCAGAACCGCATCACTTTCCTCATCGTCATCACCGGTAATTTTTGCAATTGCCACGCCCGCATGAACCATCACATAATCGCCGGGTTCCAGTTCATTCAGAAGAGACACCGATACCTCTCTTTTTGCTCCCAAGGCATCCACAACAGCTGTTCCATCGCTGATCTTTACTACTTTAGCAGATAATCCAACACACATAATTTCCCCTCCTATTGTCCATGATAAACGCTCCGCAAGCGTCGATTTGAAATAATTTTTTCTATACATTTTTCATGGAATTTATTCCTGATTTTTTTCTATACTTTTTTCACCCATGGCTTCTTTTTCAAAAACTGCCAGTGCAGCCAGTGCCTGTCCCAGAGCGATTCCCCCGTCATTGGGCGGAACCATGCTGTGAAGCAGAACTTCAAAACCAGCTTCCCGCAGCGGATTGACAACCAGTTTCAAAAGCAGTCCGTTCTGGAAAACGCCTCCGCTCAGCGCAATTTTATTGCAGTCCGTTATATTTTTTAACGATTTACAGGTTTCCACAATCTGTGCTGCAAATCCGGCATGAAAATAATAAGCCAGTTTGCCTGCATTCTCACCCTGAAGCCGTTTTTGCAGGAGAACCTTTGTCAGGTAATCCGTCGGCATCAGAAGTCTTCGGTCATCGGTTTCAGGATCTGCCGCTCCGTTGGCCGGATACAGTCTGCCGGTATTTACCAGAACAGCCGGCAGTTCATGGGCGGGCAGATGTTCTGCAAAGGCAACTTCATTGAGAAATTCATGCAGTTTTCTGTCTTCCTCTGCTGATATCATTTCTGACTCCGTTTTTTCTCCTGCTGCCGCATAATGCTCTTCTGCATATCGTTCCGCAGTAAACTGCAGGGAAATGGATGCTTCCCCTTCGAAAGTGGATGCCTTCCGGATTCCCAGAATGGCACTGATTCCGTCAAACAGACGACCTGCACTGGTGGAGGTCACTGCATTGATTCTGCGATCCGCCATGACCATCTGTACCTTCGCTGTATTATCATCGCAAAGATCCAGCTGACGGATTACAGACAGACATTTTTCCTGGTCCGGAATCAGATCATGGAGCATGGCACAGGCAATTCGCCATCCTTCCTTTGCAGAAAGATCACCGCCAATCTGCATGAACGGTACGATACTTGCCAGGCGTTTAAAGCCATGGATATCAGCCAGCATAATTTCACCGCCCCAGATGGTTCCGTCGGTTCCGTATCCGGTACCATCCATGGATATACCAATCACCGGATCCACACATTCATTTTCTGCCATACAGGAAAGAATGTGTGCATAATGATGCTGAACTTTCATGACAGGCAGCCCCATATTTTCTGCCACCATGGTGGAATGATAACGGGGATGGAGATCACAGACCGCCAGCTCCGGCTGTACCTCCAGCAGGGTTTTAAACCGTTCAATTGTTTCCTTCAATGCTTCCACCGTCCGCAGATCCGCCAGATCTCCCACATAGGGAGACAGATATAACAGTCCATCGGAACTGATGCAGAAAGTATTTTTCAATTCTCCGCCAATGGCAAGAACCTGTCCCTTTGATATATGATCATTCTCCAGATAAAACGGCAGCGGTGCGTACCCTCTGGAACGGCGGATCATATACGGTTTTCCTTCAAAGAAATCCATAACCGTATCATCTGCACGGATTCGTATCAGACGATTGTGGGACAGAATAGCATCACACAAATGGGACAATTCCGTCACAGCGTCCCTGTCATCCCTGCAGATGGGTGCTCCCGACACATTGCCGCTGGTCATTACCAGGACATCCGGCATAATAATTCCATCATCATAATCAAATAAAAGCAGCTGAACAGGTGCATAGGGAAGCATAACGCCGACTTTCGGATTATCCGGTGCAACGGAAGGACAGATTTTTCCTCCCGGTTTCCGCTTCAGAAGCAGAATCGGTTTCTGGTGACCGGTCAGAATTTCCTCCTGCAGTTCATTCACTTCACACATTTCATGAACAACACTTTCATTGCGCATCATGACGGCAAAGGGTTTCATGGGACGATTCTTCAGTCGGCGCAGTCTGCTTACCGCTTCCTCATTGGAAGCATCACAGCACAGATGAAAACCGCCGATGCCCTTAATGGAAACAATTCCTCCCTCTGCAATAATCCGCCTTGTTTCCGTAATGGCTTCCCGTCCGTGACATGCATGTTCAATGGGTCTGTCTGTTTCTCTGTTTTTTGCCTTCTGCCCATCCGTCCGGATCAGATAAACCTCCGGTCCGCAGTCATTGCAGCATACGGGCTGGGCATCATACCGTCTGGTTTCCGGAGAATAGTATTCATCCGCACATTCCGGACACATGGGAAATTCCTTCATGCTGGTCCGTTCTCTGTCATAGGGCAGTGCATCCAGAATCGTCAGTCTGGGACCGCAGCAGGTACAGTTAATAAATGGATGAAGATATCTGCGGTTCTTTGGATCATACATTTCTTCTTTGCATTCATCACAGATGGCGATATCCGGTGAAATGTAAATCGCGCCCTTTGTTTTTGCACTTTCTATGATCTGAAAATCGGGATACACATATTCACAGTCCACTGCTTTTACATCCAGTTTCAGTATCGCAGCCCGTTTCGGCGGACGATGCCGCAAAGCATCCAGAAATGCTTCCACCTGCTCTTCCGTCCCCTGTGCCATGATTTCCACATAGGGTCCTTTGTTACATACGGTTCCGGTCACGCCGGTTTCCATGGCATGCCGACTTACGGTCGGGCGAAAACCAACCCCCTGCACAATACCATAAACACGGATCTCTGCTGTAAAAAGAGCATTTTTACTGATATTTCCACCATCCATGAACTTACCTCCTCGTTCCCTCCGCTGTTGGTCTGACTGCATACTTTCCGTCAGCCAGTTTTCCGGAAATGGAGAACTGCGGCATATCAACTGTTTCTACGGTATCCGGAACCATCGGCCACAAATCCGAATCACCAATTATCATATCGAAAAGTCCCTGTTTCATCAGTTCTTCAAACTGGTCTTCTTCCAGCAGCCGGATGTCCCCTTCCCGGGATAATTCTTCTTTTTTCATAAACCAGGTGGCCGTTGTAACCGGTCCGCTTCCCATGTTTTCAAGTACCTGTCTGATGGTTTCTGCCGAAACCTGCTGCCCCACCACAAGAATCCGTTTTCCGGAAAAAACGATTCCTTCTTCCGTCCATTTTCTGCAATCTTCTGCTGCCAGAGGATTTCTTACCTCGAATGGCGTACCGAATTTTTTCTGCAGATACTGAGCAGTTTTCAGTCCGGAGGGCGAAACCACCAGATTTCTTTCTGCAGCAGAAGCAGATGCAATCCGATCCAGTCCGGCTCCCATACCATAACAGTCCACCTGATTCCACCCCTCTTTTTTCAGGATTTCCGTCAGTTTATCTCCTGCCTTCCGATCACTGAGATCCAGAGGATTCACACCAAGAACACCGATTCTTCCTTTTTCCACAGGCAGTGCTTCTTCTGTAAATCTGCGAAACAGTTCTTCATAAGCCTTTTCTGCCCCCCGGTCATACAATTCCATTCCTGTGGTATCCACAGTCAGAATCGGCATTTTCACTTTTCGTTCTGCCATACGCTTCAAACCATGATAATCCGTTGCAATGACGGAAGGGACCGGCGTTCCGATTACGGCGGCAAAATTTGCTTCCAGTTTGGATGCGGCATCAGACAGTTTCTCCACCAGTCGGTCGTCTCTGCCCATGATGGCATCCATATCACGGAGGCCGGCACTGAAAATAGCACTGGCATGATCCGTCCATCTGGGCTCATCAAAACCACAGATATTGCCGGCACATCCACCGGCATCACAGATAATAAGAATTCCTCCCAATTCGTACAGAACCGACACGGCTCCGGACTGATCCGGTGCAAAGGGAGTCAGATATTTTCTCAGACCTTTCATGACAGTACCTCCTCCAATTCTCTGAACAACTGGGTCAGCCCTTTGTAGCCGTAAGGCTGAATGTCTCTGTTCCAGGGCAGATTCGGACATCCGGCGTGGTAATAACCGGCGTCTTTTCCTATTGTAATATCTGCTGTTGTTTCCGAGCAGTCATAGTAAAGCATGGTGGGCTCCAGGTTGGAGTACACTCTGGTATTCCCGCTCAATTCTGCTATCTTCTTTAAATAAATGAAATTTTCCGCTGTGATGGTCCCATAAATTTCCGATACCCGGAAGCCATAACGGAGCAAAGCAAGAGAAAGCTCAAATGCGTCACCATTCATACATTCCCCCACGGCAAAGGTAAGGTTTCCGTGTTTTTCATAGAAAGAACGGACCGCGTTTTCTGCTTCTTCCCGATATTTTGTATCATCCCAGCTCACACCAAGAGCAGAACAAAGAGCACGATACTGGTTTTGTATTTTATCAATCTGGTAGAGTCTTGTCAGCTCAATGGAAGGAATGTTCAGACGTTTTTCAAAATCAGCAGCAGCAAAACGCGCTTCTGGATGCAGCACCAGATTGAAATTGGCCTGAGACATGGTCAGATACTCTTCATAATCCCGGCATCTGGACAATTCGTGAATCGTTTTCACACCGATGGAGTGAAGCAGATCATACAGTTCACAGTCATCCTCCAGATGGGCAAAAAAACCAAGGAGATTCACAACATTTCCTTTTTTTCCGGAAGGCTTCAGAAGGGAATACAGGGACTGGCGAACGTGAACCATCGGCGGTTTCCTGCCTTCTCTGGTCAGCGCATACATATAGCAGGGTCTTACAGGCAAATTAACCCGCTCTTCTGCCTTCCGGCAGACGCGTTCCATATCCGTTCCCAGCAGGGCATCCACACAGGTAATACAGATCATTACCACAGACGGCTTTTTCTCCAGACTGCTGCATACTTCTTCCACTGCCTTCGGAATTTTTTTCAGATGACGGCCGGTAACAATATCGGTTTCATCCATCATCAGATAGAAGAAACGATTGCGATACTGAGGCATGCTGCTGATCAGAGATGTATTTCTTCCGCAGCAGCCCGGAGCAACGATCAGCATGACAGAGTCGGGAATCGCCAGACCTGCTCTCTTTACACCAAATCCTTCTGCGCCGGGCGAGTTAAATGCCAGTGCAGCCGGAGAACTGTAGATCAGATGGGTATTGGAAATCATTTCGGAAGGAATGTTGTCCATTCCTCTGGCTGAAAGTTCAGAAACTGTATAAAAAACAGGTTTATTGCTCATAATCGGCCCTCACATTTTTCTATTCTGCTGCCAGCAGTTCATCTGCCAGCTTTAAGAAGCATTTGCTTACCTCCAGTTCCGGATCTCCTTCGATTACCGTTTTTCCCATTTCTTCAAAGCGGATAATATCGTTGCTTCTCGGAATTTCACCTACGATGGAAAGTCCCAGTTCATCTGCAAATGCCTGTACTTTCTGTGTTTCATTTTCCACATTTCTATGATTCAGAATAATACCATATACACTGGCATATCCCCGGTCTTCAAAATTCTTCACGGCACTGTTAATATTATTGGCAGCATACAATGCCATCTTTTCTCCTGATGTTACAATCAGAACTTTCTCTGCATACCCCTCCCGGATAGGTGCCGCAAAACCGCCGCACACCACGTCACCGAGAACATCGTATAAAACCACATCCGGCTGGTACTTTTCAAACAATTCCAGATCTTCCAACAAATTAAAAGTAGCTATAATACCCCGTCCCGCACAGCCAAGACCTGGAGTGGGACCACCGGTTTCAATACAGAGAACTCCTCCGTATCCGATTTTTGAAATATCTTCAATTTTTTCCGGATCCTCATCATGCTCTCTCAGATAATTCATAACCGGAAGCAGCGGTTCTCCTCCAAGAAGATTGATGGTACTGTCTGCTTTGGGATCACATCCGATCTGAATGACCTTTTTCCCCCGATAGGCAAACGCTGCCGCAAGATTGCCGGTCATTGTGGATTTACCGATACCGCCTTTTCCATAAATTGCAATTTTCAACATAATAAAAGTAACCTCTTTCCGGAGCTTCCCTGTTTGCTTTTTCTGCAAAGAAAGAACCCCCTTGCCTTACCGGCAAGGAGGTCCGATTTCAAAGAGAAGTGTTATGACTAAATCACCGGATAAATCCTGTGAATTTCACATATAAAAGAACTGTTCACAATCCTCTCTGTGGATTCAATACACTACTATTTCCGCTTGGAACTGCCTCGCCGTCAGAGTCTGTATTACTAAAATGGAATCCATGGGACGGCGGCTTTCAAAAAGCAGCACCGCCCATGAATATCAGAAATTGATTCAGATTTGATGGCTTTCGGACCGGGAGAAGCCGAACCGGCAGTCATCCTTCAGATAAAATATATGTATCTGTTATTTATTGATTACTCTCTTTACATAAGAAGTATGGAGAACTTCATGAGCCTTGTGGCTGCCGGGTTCACCGAAGAATTCTGCATAAACCTTCTTAATGCTTTCGTTTTCATGAGATTTTCTTACCGGGTTGCCTGCATCCAGTGCATACAGAGCTTTTGCACGTTCTGCACGGATATCAACAACGTTGCGGATTCTGGAAGGAACCTGAGGCTGACCGCCGCCGTTTACACAGCCGCCGGGGCATCCCATGATTTCGATGAAGTGGTAATCTGCTTCACCTGCTTTTACCTTGTCTAACAGCACTTTGGCATTGCCCAGACCGGATGCTACAGCAACCTTAACGTCCATGCCAGCTACATTGTAAGTAGCTTCCTTGATGCCTTCTACGCCTCTGACTTCAGTAAAGTCTACACATTCCAGTTCCTTGCCTGTCAGAACTTCAACAGCAGTTCTTAAAGCAGCTTCCATAACACCGCCGGTAGCACCGAAGATAACAGCTGCGCCGGTACCTTCGCCCAGAGGATCATCGAAACCTTCTTCAGGCAGTTTGGAGAAATCAAGACCAGCCTGTTTGATCATACGTGCAAGTTCTCTTGTGGTAATGGAAATATCCACATCGGGAACACCTGCTGCGTTCTGATCATCACGGCCGATTTCGAACTTCTTAGCTGTACAGGGCATTACACTGACACTTACGATCTTCTTGGGATCGATATTTGCTTTCTGTGCATAATAGGTCTTCAGTGTAGCACCAAACATCTGCTGAGGAGACTTGCAGGATGACAGATTTTCTGTCATATCCGGGAAGTAATGCTCACAGTATTTGATCCAGCCCGGTGAACAGGAGGTGATCATGGGCAGCTTGCCGCCATTCTGTACACGATCCACGAATTCATGTGCTTCTTCCATAATTGTCAGGTCGGCTGAGAAGTTGGTATCGAATACTCTGTCAAAGCCCAGACGACGCAGAGCTGCTGCCATCTGACCCTGTACGGGAGTACCCATGGGATAACCGAATTCTTCACCCAGAGCTGCACGAACAGCGGGAGCAACCTGAACTGCTACGAATTTGTCGGGATCATTGATTGCAGCCCATACTTCAGCAGTTTTATCTTTTTCATAGATAGCGCCTACAGGACAGACAGCGATACACTGACCACAGGATACACAGCTGGTTTCACCCAGACCCATTTCAAATGCGGAACCGATGGAGGTCTTGAAACCACGTTCATTGGCACCGATAACACCAATATTCTGAACCTTTGCACATGCAGCTACACATCTGCGGCAAAGGATACATTTGCTGTTGTCACGAACCATATGAGCAGCGGAAGTATCCAGCTCATATTCCGGTTTGAAGCCATCGTAGTAACCATCGTCTTCAACACCCAGTTCTTTACACAGGGTCTGCAGTTCGCAGTTGCCGGAACGTACACAGGACAGACACTTTCTATCGTGATTGGAAAGAAGAAGCTGCAGAGTTTTCTTTCTGGATTCACGAACCAGAGGAGTATTTGTCATAACTTCCATACCGGGGTTAACGGGATATACACAAGCTGCAACAAGGCTTCTTGCACCCTTAACTTCTACAACACACATACGGCAAGCGCCGATTTCATTAATATCTTTTAAATAGCAAAGGGTAGGAATTTCGATGCCTGCATATCTTGCTGCTTCAAGAATAGTAGAACCAGCAGGTACAGCTACTTCCATACCATTAATTTTGATTGTAACGTTTTCCATAATCAGCCGGCCTCCTTATTTCTTAACGATTGCTTGCTTCTTACACTTGGAAGCACAGACACCACACTTGATACACTTGGTTGTATCAATGGTATGAGCTTTCTTCTTTTCACCGGAGATAGCATTAACAGGACAGTTCTTTGCACACAGAGTACATCCGATACATTTCTCTTCATCGATCGCATACTGGAACAGGCTCTTACATACGCCGGCAGGACACTTCTTGTCAACAACGTGAGCAATGTATTCGTCTTCGAAGAACTTCATGGTAGACAGTACAGGGTTGGAAGCTGTCTGGCCCAGTGCACACAGTGAATTCTGTTTCAGATACTGGCTCAGTTCTCTGATCTTGTCCAGAGTTTCCAGAGTACCTCTGCCTTCTGTAATATCAGTCAGCATTTCAAGCAGTCTTCTGGTACCTACACGACAAGGTGTACATTTACCACAGGATTCATCAACGGTGAATTCCAGGAAGAACTTGGCAATATCTACCATACAGTCATCTTCGTCCAGAACGATCAGACCGCCGGAACCCATCATGGAACCGATGGCGATCAGGTTATCGTAGTCGATTTCTACATCGTAGTTGGAAGCAGGAATACATCCGCCGGAAGGACCACCGGTCTGTGCAGCCTTGAACTTCTTGCCGTTCGGAATGCCGCCGCCGATTTCTTCGATGATTTCACGAAGAGTGGTACCCATGGGAATTTCAACCAGACCAACGTTGTTAACCTTACCGCCGAGAGCGAATACCTTGGTACCCGGTGATTTTTCAGTACCCATGCCTGCAAACCAGTCAGCACCGCGAAGGATAATCTGAGGAATATTTGCCCATGTTTCTACGTTATTTAAGATAGTAGGAGCTGCAAACAGACCCTTAACTGCAGGGAAAGGAGGACGGGGACGAGGCTCACCACGGTTACCTTCGATGGAGGTCATCAGAGCGGTTTCTTCACCACATACGAATGCACCTGCACCAAGTCTCAGGCCAATACGGAATGAGAAATCGGTACCGAAGATGTTGTCGCCCAGCATGCCGTATTCTTCAGCCTGCTTGATTGCGATTTCCAGACGCTGTACAGCGATGGGATACTCAGCACGAACATAAATATAACCCTGATTAGCACCGATAACATAACCTGCAATTGCCATCGCTTCCAGCACTACATGGGGGTCACCTTCCAGAACGGAACGGTCCATGAATGCACCCGGATCGCCTTCATCGGCGTTACAGCAAACATACTTCTGTGTGCCGGGTTCACCGCCCATGGCAAAGAGCCACTTACGTCCTGTGGGGAATCCGCCGCCGCCTCGGCCACGAAGTCCGGATGCCATGATGATATCCACAACATCCTTCTGGCTCTTTTCATGCAGACACTGATACAGAGCCTGATAACCATCTCTTGCAATATATTCTTCGATCTGTTCAGGATCGATTACACCACAGTTTCTTAAAGCAACACGGTTCTGCTTTTTGTAGAAGTGAGTTTCATGCATGGAAATAATACCGCTGTCGGTAACGGTTTCCTGATACAGATACTTGGTAACAACGTTGCCCTTAACCAGATGTTCAGCAACGATTTCTTCTACATGTTCGATTTCCATATTGGAATAGAAAGCTGCTTCGGGATAAACAATCATAACGGGACCCAGCGCACAGAGACCGTGGCAGCCTGTCTTGATTACAATAACCTTATCCTTAAGGCCGGCTTTTTCGATTTCTTCTTCTAATTTGGCAGCAATCTTTACACTGCCGGATGAAGTACAGCCTGTACCTGCACATACCAGAACCTGACGTTCATACTGGCATGATTTTACTGCATCCTTCTCTTCGGAACGGAATCCAACGACATCCGCCATTTTAGCTTTTATCGCATTTAATTCTTCAAGCGTTTTCATATGCTCTACCTCCTACTGATACTGTGCCAGAATCTTATCAACGTCATCGGGCAGCAGACGTCCGTGAACGTCTTCATTAATCATCATAACCGGTGCAAGTCCGCACGCACCAACACAACGGCAGGATTCCAGAGAGAACTTACCGTCAGGAGTACATTCGCCTTCTTTCAGACCAAGTACGCTCTGCAGCTTCTCATAAACTTTTCCTGAACCTTTAACATAACATGCAGTACCAAGACATACAGAAATTCTGTATTTGCCCTTAGGCTGCAGTGCAAACTGAGCATAGAATGTTGCAACACCGTAAATCTTTTCGATCGGGATACCGGTATTGTCGGAAATAATCTTCTGCACTTCATAGGGAAGATATCCGTAAATATCCTGTGCTTTCTGCATGATAGGCATCAGCGCACCCTTGGTATCCTTTAATTCAGCGATCACCTTTAACAGCGCTTCTTCCTGTTCCTTCGTCCCTGTAAAGGGAACAGTGGGTTTTTTAGCCATTGCCTTACCTCCTTGCTAAAAATGTTCCTGCATTTCTGCCCTTCCCAGCCACTGCAGAGGATGTCCTTTTCATTATTGCACAAATACATAACATAATAAAAACAGTTGTCCATCTGCTGTAACCTGTCGGACATACCATCTGTTCAGTTGCCTGAATGAACCGATGGAATTTCCTTTGCCTTTATAAAATATGCAGAAATATCTGCATAAAGGAAATCATATGTAATGCCTTCATATATTATTAATGATAGGCTTTGTCTATATATTCATAGGAAATATCTATTAAACCAATAATTATTTTCTATAATAACAGCCGAAAAAAAATACACAACCATACGGCAGTGTGCAAGTGAATCGGTAACCAGATAAACAAAATAGCAAAATTCAGCATTTCATGCCGAATTGTTATGCTGCAGAATAAAACTGTATGCAACAAATCAGATAGTAATGATACAGTAATCATGAGCCTGTTATTTTTTTCTCAATCTTCAGTTTGAGTCTATCATTTTTTGTGTGTTGTGTCAATACAACTTTGTTTTTTTAATTTTTTTCGTTTATTTTGCACTATTTTTAATTGTGCGAAATACATTTTTCCTGTCAATATTTAAAGGAATTCTGCAATATTGTCACCATTACCTTTTCGTCACTTTTTCTGCGATGCACAAATGAATATTTATGTAATTTCTGCAAATTATATACATCAGTGTTTTCTCTTTGTTCCATATAAAAAAGGGCTGTTTTCCAACCCTTTTTTTTATATGGTTTTCCAAATTCTCTCATACGTCAATTATCCTGAATCCCTCCTGTCGGATGTTTGCAGATCAGTTATACCGGCGCAGGTCGCTCAGTAACCGCTCCACATGACGAATGGCCTGTTCTACTTCCTGACGAGTCTGGTTTATTTTTCGCTGTACCAGATAGTCGGCAAGAAACCCGTCAAAGAAAAAGTCCGCAAAAATCAGAAAGCTGTCAATTTCCACCTTGATGTCTTTATATGCCACCACGTCCTGCAGTTCCCGTTCAAAAATCTGCAGGTCTCTTTTGGCCTAGCTCATATTGGATGTGGCATCGTTGATTTTTGCATGTTTGATCAGTCCGCTCAGACCGCCGCCTCCAAACATATCAAAAACTCCCCAGTTTCTTGCACTGTCCAGACTCTTTAAAACCCGGCGAAGACTGCTCAGTGACTGTTCTCCTGCCCTGACCGCTTCATTCACTTCTTTTTGCAGATCGTATGTCATAATTACCCTCCTGTAAATCATAACGGCACTTTTTATACGAGATGATACTTACAGGATAGCAGTTTGTTACTTTATTATCAAATAAAGATTGTTAAATATTCTTTTAATTTCTTTTTAAGAGTCGATGCAAAACTCTGTTTTTTTCTGTTGCCAATAATTTTTTTTAATTTCAGAAGCTCCATCCGGCCCATTATCTTGTTTTAAATTTTGTACAATTGAAAATTACTTTTTTGTTTTTTTTATAGATATTCTTTATATTTTTTATTGAATAATCCTGTTTTTTGTAATTTTCCTCTCTTTTTGCTCGTTATTCCATGCACTTTTCTGACAAATTCTGATACATTTTTAAATTTTTTTTAATATATATTGACAAATCGGTACTTTTCATGGATAATAGAAACATGTTCAAACGAAGACGTCAGAAACCTGATTGAGGGCTGGTTTCCGATTTCTTACGAGGGACACCAACCGGACAGAAAACATATAAGGGTTATATCAGTTGTTTGTATGTATTGAGGGATTTCACATATGAGTCAATGGGGTATAATTGAACGGAAAATTATGAAAACTGTCACCGTGATTCAGCTGGCAGATGCAGAGCAATCTGTATGGGGTACTGTCATCTGACGCACACCATGAGCTTATAGCTTTCGGTTCATGGGGAAAAATCGAAAGCTATGCGTTCAGCATTCATATCTCTGAGAAGAGGATTTGTCCGAAGCGATTCGGAGATGATCCACTAATCCATTGCGTATAAGTTCTTCTAGATAGTTTGTAAAGGGAAAGGCCTGTTGTCGGATGGGGATACGACAACAGGCCTACTCTTTTTTATTGATTAAGGATTCAATTGATTAATATCACTGTGCACTCTGCACTCCAAACACCATATTCCTGCAGCGTTCCAGTGCCAGTAAAAGCATGGTTCCCAATACTCCCGCTGCAAGCACTTCACCTGCACCAACGGTAAGCATCATAAAAGGAACTGCATCTTCGAATTCATATGCGAATTTCAGCACCCACGGAATGATCAGAGCGTTGGACAGAATCGGAGGAATGCAGACCAGAAACTTCTGTCTGCGAAGCATTCTGGAGAAAATCGTTCCGATCAGTGTGGCCAGTGTTCCGAAAATAATATCCGGAAGAGGTGCACCCATCAGAATATTGGAAAGAAAGCATCCGATCGTTACACCCGGTATTGCTGCCGATGTAAAGTAAGGCAGAATCGTAAGTGCTTCTGAAACACGAAACTGAATCGGTCCGTAAGCAATGGGCTGAATCGGTAATGTAAGGGCGACATACACAGCTGCAATCATGGCAGCCTGAACCATGTGAATCACTTTTTCATCGTTTTTTTTAATTGTCATAGTACATACTCCTTTAGTTTTGTTTTACGAGTGGAAGGTTTCGAACACTCGATCATTGACGCAGATGATAGTAACACAGAAAAACATTTTGTGCAAGTATGCATTCATCGTACTTTTGTGTAAATCTGCTTGTCTCTGAAATTACTGTTCAGAGACAACCTCGAAAACACTGCGTGTTTCCTCGGTGTGGCGTATCCGCCAAATAGATTTACAAAAAAGCGCTCATAAATGCAAGCATTTGTCGCACTTTTTCTGTAAATCTGCTTGTCTCTGAACAGTACATAATATTCAATTTTCTTGATTATAATAAGCACTTATGGTATGATATCCCATATCAGTCTGCAGGAATTGAAAGTTTGAATGCTCTACCCTGTTAAACTGTTATCTTATACCGTTCGATGTCAATTCATATGTATAAATATACATACCACAGATTCACTCCGGTATAACCGGAGTATTCATCCTGACATTCGGTTTTGCTGTTTTCCTGCTTCTGGCACCGATCTCAGCATCGATTAAAAAAGAAAGGAAAGAAAAGTTATGAATGTAACAGAAATTGCAGTATTTGTCATTTATCTGATCTTTATGCTGTCAATCGGCGTCTATTTCTTTATCAAATCAAGAAATGGCGGCGAAAAAACCTACTTCCTGGGCGGACGTCAGATGGGGCCCTGGGTTACCGCACTCTCAGCCGGTGCTTCCGATATGAGTGCGTGGGTGCTGATGGGTCTTCCCACTTCCATTTATGCGCTGGGTCTTGGCCAGGTATGGATTTCCGTGGGACTTGCTGTGGGCTACACCATCAGCTGGCTGGTAGAAGCGCCCAGACTGCGCCGTTTCTCCATCGTTGCCAACGATTCCATTACAATTCCGCAGTACCTTACCAACCGTTTTCTGTCAAAGTCCAGAGCACTGCAGGTGATCTGTGCTGCAGTATTCCTGATTGCCTATACGATTTATTCCGCTTCCAGCATCAAAGCCTGCGGTACTCTTTTTAATACGGTAATCGGTATGCCTGCCACCACAGCCATGTATCTGGCAGCAGTTATCATCATTGGATATGTATTCCTCGGTGGTTTCTCTGCCGTATGCTGGACAGACTTTTTCCAGGGTATGATTATGCTGGGAGCCATGCTGATCGCTCCCATCTTTGCAGCAACCATGCTGGATGCTTCCACAGTATCCGCCATTCCGGCTGAATACTGGAATCCCGTATCCAGTTGGCAGGATATTGTATCCGGATTTGGATGGGGACTCGGTTACTTCGGTATGCCCCATATCATTATCCGTTTCATGTCTCTGGAATCACAGAAGTCTCTGAAAAAATCCGCAAAGATCGGTATTACATGGACCGTTCTGATTGTTATCTTTGCTGCCCTGATCGGCATCGTAGGACGTATGTATCTTGGATACGATGAAACAACCTATGCAGACTCACTGGTATTTATCACCATGGTAAGAAAGATTTTCCCCGGCATCCTGTCCGGTATCCTTCTTTCTGCTGTTCTGGCGGCTTCCATGAGTACAGCCGATTCTCAGTTGCTGGCTGCTGCATCTGCATTTGCCAGCGATGTATACCAGCCCATTATCCGTAAAGATAAGGCCAGTGATAAGGAAATGCTCTGGGCAGGCCGTGTTGTTGTTCTGATCATTGCAGTCTGTGCACTGATGATTGCCATCAATCCCAATGCCGGTTCCATCATGGGACTTGTATCCAATGCATGGGGAGTATTCGGTGCCGCATTCGGACCGGCTATTCTGTTAAGCTTATTCTGGAAGAGATTCAATTTCCAGGGTGCAGTTGCCAGCATCCTTGTGGGTGCCATTGTTGATATTTTATGGCTTCAGTTCCTGGCTTCCACAGCAATCTATGAAATCATTCCCGGATTTTTCGCAGGTCTGATTGTGGGTGTGATCGTATCACTGGCTACTCCTGCTCCCGGCAAAGACGTGGAAGATCTGTATGACAAAGCCGTAGAATACGACGATTAGATCAAAAATCCTGTTTCAGTATCAATATAAAAATTGATTCCTATCATCAGGATAATACATAAGCAGCTAAAACGGCAGGGAACTATCGCATCCGATAGTTCCCTGCCTCTACGTTTTTTTAATGCACTTTTCCCTTTTTCTTTGTCAGAATAACAGTCACGACCTTTATTTTGGGGGCAAACGAGCACAAAAGCGACAGCCTCTTCCTTGTTCATCATCATCTCAGCTTTACAAAACTGCCGCAGTCCTCTTCCACCGTTCCGATCACCGATACTTTCGTATCCATGCCTTTCTTTTCAAAATCATCCATAATAGATTCCACATATTGCGAATCCACACTGAAAAGAAGACCACCGGAAGTCTGCGGATCATAGAGAAGATCCACCAGACAGACATCCACATCGCGGGTTTCCACTTTTTTACGGAAATAGCTGCGGTTATTGTAAGCACCTCCGGGTACCAGACCCATCTGCGCATAGGAAACTGCATCTTCAATATATGCAATTTTATTCACATTTATATCAAAGGTCACCTTACTTGCCTCTGCCATTTCAATGGCATGTCCAAGCAATCCAAAACCGGTAACATCCGTACATGCATGGATCGGATAATGTTCCATCACTTCTTTTGCCTTTTTATTCAGCGATGACATGACACGGATTGCTTCCTTTTCCGCCTGTTCGGAAACCATTTCCGCTTTGATTGCAGTATTCACGACACCGCTTCCGATCTGTTTGGTAAGAATCAGGGTGTCTCCCGGTCTGCAGCCGTAATTTTTATAGATTTTATCCGGATGGACAAAACCGGATACGCAAAGACCATACTTGGGTTCATCATCCTGAACCGAATGACCGCCCACCAGTACAGCACCTGCTTCCTTTACCTTATCCGCACCGCCTGCCAGAATATCCCCAAGAATGGATGGATCCAGACAATTGGGGAATCCGACAATATTCAGTGCAATCTTCGGTACACCACCCATGGCATAGGCATCACTCAGGGAATTGGCCGCTGCAATCTGACCAAATGTATAGGGATCATCCACCACCGGGGTAAAGAAATCCACCGTCTGAATCAAAGCAATGTCATCTGTAATTTTATAAATTGCCGCATCATCCGATGTTTCAATCCCAACCAGCAGATTTTCATCATAAAAACGGGGCAGCTTACCCAGAACCTGGGCAAGGGTCTCAGGACCTATTTTTGCTGCTCAGCCGGAAGTTTTTGTCATCTGTGTAAGACGAATTTTCTCACTCATTTCGTTTGTCCTCTCCTTTTCCAAATCCTCAGAATATCAGAAATTATTTTATCATCTCTATTGTTTTTTGTCCAATGGATATGAAATCTGAAAAAAAGCTTGCACATTTTTCTGTTTAACGGTATACTTTGCTTTGCATCTTCGGATGCCCCTGTTGCCCGACAGTATAGAAAGCTATAGCCCAACCCGTTAAAACCTGCTGTATACTGCCGGGTTTTTTTCTGTCCTTTTTTCGATAATTCAACACTTTACACCACTGATGAATTTCTTTATAATAAATAGAAACAGACAGATATGGAACACTTTGTTTTCCGGGAAATACATATTTTTCCAGAAAAATGCAAAAGACTTCATCAGACAGGAGTGAAACAGAGCAATGGCATACATAATGGATAAGCTGAATCATCAGACAACCCGTATTATAGATAAAGAAGGTGATGTCCTCTATCTTCTGGAGGGCACCGATGAAGCTCTGCTGATTGATACAGGAATGGATACGGATAACCTGTACCGTTACCTTCTGCAGCAGACCGATAAGCCTCTTAAAGTCATTCTGACCCACGGACACATTGATCACATCGGACGCACCGGCGATTTTCCGGATTCTGTCGATATCTATCTGCATGAAAAGGATCTGGAAATCTACAAGGCTCATACCCGCTTCAGCAATGGAAAGTATCAGGCATCCCAGCTGAGTTTCCGATCTGCAGACAAACTTCTCCCCATGCCTGAACAGTTTCAATCAGATGGAATCCGTCTGGAAATCGTACCTTTAGGCGGCCATACCCCCGGTTCTGTCCTGATTGTCGATAAAATCAACAAGACCGTATTTACCGGTGATGCCATTGGTTCCGGATGCGGATGCTGGATGCAGATTGAAGGCTGTCTCACCATAGAAGAATATCACACGCATCTTATCGAAGCATGCAGACACCTGGAAGAACTGGGGGTGGATGAAACCTGGCGATTCTGCGGCGGACACTATCAGCAGGAATATCAGTCACGGGTTTCCTGCTGCAATATACCGGATCTCCGTCTTTTAAAAGATATGATCATCCTCTGCCAGCGGATTCTGGATAAAAACACCACTTATCACGAACTGCATTGTATGGTCCGGGATGGCTGTATCCCTTACTATACCAGTTACGGAAAGGCTGAGCTGATCATGACCAAGGAATCTATTCGGTCCTGACAGTTTCCATTTTCATACAACTGCGAAAACTGCTTCCAATACAAACCAGAACAAAAAACAGATACAGTGAAAAGGACCTGCCATATTGCGGCAGGTCCTTTTCGGGAACTCTATAAAGAAAAAGAAAATCAGCTATTTCATCAGTGCCCTCACCTGACGCACCCGTTCATCAATGAACTGTGCCCAGATAGTATCATCGAGATAAATCTGGTTTTCATCGGTGTACTCACCGGCACGATCAGTAATGGCAATCTGATTGGGATGACTGGGCAGTGCAATATCCACATGAATAGCTTTCAGTTTGTCTGCATCTGCAAAGAAACGATCACGCAGAGCAGGAGTCAGAGCTTTACTGCCTGCATAATAATCATCATTCATGGTATTGGCTCCAACGCCGCCATGCATGGCCACTTCATAGGATTCACCGGTAACAGGGTTCTTTACCGTCCAGAAAAAGCTTGTACAGCCAATAGTATGACCGGGTGTCAACATGGTACGGATGGAGATATTACCCAGTGTAATCGGTTCCTCATCGGAGTAATACTTATCAACGGTGAAAAACTGTGCATGAGAATCTTTGTCAAGAACCATGGTTTCTTCCGGATAGTTTTCCATGAACTCGGTATCTTCCTTTGACATATATATTTCCGCACCGGTCAGTTC
The DNA here is from genome assembly GCA_051879215.1 of Lachnospiraceae bacterium. Taxonomy (GTDB): domain Bacteria; phylum Bacillota; class Clostridia; order Lachnospirales; family Lachnospiraceae; genus TWA4. The sequence continues at coordinate 4,367 of JBJELP010000213.1, read as the reverse complement.
CTTCAGTGCAGCCGCACCGCCTACATGATCAAAATGTGCATGACTCAACAGTATTTTTTTAATATCGGTGGGTTGATATCCCAATTTGTAAACGGAATCCACCAGCATATACAGACTTTCAGGAATGGCTGTATCGATAAGGATCAGACCATCTCCCGTATCAATCAGATACGCACCAACCCATGTCTGTCCGGAAACATAATAGGTCTGAGGTGCAACCTGAAACGGTTCAATGGCAACCGTCCAGGGCTTATAAGCCAGTTTTGCAACCGGATCTTTCATTCCGGGAAAACAACGTAATTCCATATTTTATTTATTTCCTTTCACTTTATCGATAATTAAACGGATCACAGGTGAGAAGATGCAGATGATAGCGATTACCATCAGTACGCCGGATACCGGACGGGTGAAAAAGCTTGTCCATGTGCCGCTGTACTGGAACGCTTTCAGCATATTCTTTTCCAGCGTGGGACCCAGAATAAATGCAAGAATCAGAGGAGATGTAGGAAGACCCGCATAACTCATCAGAATACCAACCGCACAGAATACCATCATCATACCGCACTTATACAGATTACCGGAGTCAACATATGCACTTGCCAGACAGATAACCAGAAGAGCAGGATACATATAAACACTCGGTACTTTTAAAATGTACGGGAACCATCTCTTACCGATGGACTGCATAACCAGAACAACCGCAGCCACAACCATAACGGTGAAGAACATCAGATATACGATATCGCCGGAGTTGGCAAAAACCATGGGACCCATTTCCAGACCATGAATGGTCAGTGCACCAATCAGTAATGCTGTTGTGGAGTCACCGGGGATACCCAGAGCAGCCATAGGGATCATGGCACCGCCGATGGAAGCATTATTGGCAACTTCAGGAGCCCAGATACCGCCTGCAGCACCGTGACCGTATTCTTCCGGATTTTTAGAAGCATTTTTTGCAGATGAATATGCCACCAGGTTGGAGAGACCGGAACCCATGCCGGGCAGGAAACCGATACCGAGACCAATCAGGAAGGAACGGATAATGTTTACGAACTCATTTTTAATGTCCAGAAGGGAAAGACCAAATCCCTTCAGACCCTTGCCGTCCACTTCGGGAGCAGGAGAAAAGCCTTTACCAAAGGTAACCAGAATGTGACTTACCGCAAAGATTCCGGTTAATACTACGATCATACCAAGACCGCTCATCAGATACATATTGCCGAAAGTAAAACGCAGTTCCGCATCAATGGGAGAAAAACCTACGCTGGCAAATAGCAGGCCGATACAGGTGGAAGCCAGTCCTTTGAACATATTGCCCTTGGAAATAGCCAGTACCATGGTCATGGCAACCAGACACAGTGCAGTATATTCCCATGCCCCCATTGCGAAGGCAAAGTCAGCCACTGTTTCTGCCAGTAAACCGGCTACCAGCGCACTGAAAAAGGTACCGGTAAAGGATGCACACATACCGATCGCCAGAGCTTTGGAAGCCTGTCCCTTCTTCGCCATGGGGTGACCATCCCAGCAGGTGGATACTGCTGAAGCAGATCCGGGAATACCTAATAATACAGAACCGATGAATGCGCCGGAGCAGCCGCCGATCCATAAAGACAACAGGAAAATAACTGCAGTACCGGGTTCCATGGTGTAAGTCAGAGGCATAAACAGCATAACCGCCATGGTTCCTGACAGACCGGGAATCGCACCAAATAAAATACCTACGAAAGTTCCTGCAATCATCAGAATAATATTAACAGGAACGATAAACTGTGAAAGTATATAGGGAAGATATGCAAACATTTCAGTTCCTCCTTATTCAAACAGTAAACCGGCAGGCAGAGTCATGCCAAACAGCGGTACATACATACAATAAATAATTGCTGTTACAATAATGGCAAATACGATTCGTGCCCAGAGTCTGGTCGGCATATTACTTGCTTTTGAAAAATAAGTTGTCAGACCAAACAGGATAAACGGAGTTACAATAACAAATCCGAGGTATTTCATCAGAAATACATATGCACACAATACAACAAATGTAATAAGAATACGCGCCCATCCTGCGCCGTTAACAAATACTGCATCAGCATCTTTCTGACGGCAGCCATTCACAAACACACCGGCACCGCAGACAATAAGGCCAAAAACTGCAATACCCGGCAAAGCCATGGGGCCTGGATATTCGGGGGTAAAGGGGGTATCAAACCGACTGATCAATACTGCAAATACAATACCAACTGCAATCAATACCAGACCAACTAACTGATCACGTTTTATTTTCATTAGAAATCCTCCTGAGAGAAACAGAAAACTGCTTTTTCCGTTTATTTGAGTTTCCTGATTAGAAAGAGCATCTTATCGTTTTCTGACCTGATAAGATGCCCTTTTATGTTTCCTTTATTTACAGAGATACGAAACGCATCTTATTTTGCCAGACCGAGTTCTGCACAAACACCGGTCAGAGTATCCTGCTGTTCTTTAACCAGTGCTGCACCTTCTTCATAAGGTACGAAAGTCATACCCATACCGGCACCTTCCAGAATACCCTTTGTTTCTTCATCATTAGCTGCTGCATTGAACTGTGCAAGAATCGCCTGTGCAGTTGCATCATCCATATCAGGATTTGCAAGCACGAAGAAATAGGTACCGAATACACAGTCATAACCACATTCCTTGAAAGAAGGAACATCCGGAATTACACTGTTTCTGCCGCCTTCTTCTGTTGCAGAGAAGCATGCGATTGCATTTACTTTACCGGCTTCAATATACTGTTTTGCCTGATTTGCATTTACCAGTGCACAGTTGATGCTTCCGCCAACCAGAGCAGTCAGCTTATCGGTATCAGCACCGGCTTCTACATAATTCAGTTCGATGCCCAGTGCTTTGCTCATCAGACCACCCATGATATGAGAAGAACCGCCGGTTTCCACACCCAGCATCATTTCTCCGTTCATTTCCTTTGCTTTGGCAATAAAACCTTCAACATCTGTGATACCGCTGTCTGCAGGACATACCAGAACATATCCGCCTAATTCTGTAGGTGTACCTACACCAATGATCTTAAAATCTTCTGCTGCAGATTTGTTATAAACGCCTGTAGCGGTCTTAATGCACATGGATGTATGGAAGAACAGAATGGAGCTGCCGTCAGCCTTACCCTGACGAACGGTTTCCATTGCCACTACACCGCTGCCGTCTGTGTTGTTAACAACTGTAAAGTTGCTTCCGGATTCTTTGTTCATGTAAGCTGTCAGCGCGCGGGCAACCACATCTGTACCGCCGCCTGCTGATGCAGGAACCTGCATTTCAATTTTCTTGGGGAGTGTTGCTTCTGCTGATCCATTGGAACCTTCGTTTGAGGAACCGCCTTTGTTGCTGCCGCCGCATGCTGCCAGTGAAAATGCCATAACACCTGCGAGGATTAATGCTAAAAATCTTTTCTTCATGTCGTTCTCCTTTTTTGTTTTTGTAAGTTTTTCTTTATCGGAACATCCATCGTATCCCTTCTGAATCATATCCTTTCCGATAAAAATTTTAAGTTGCTCTTCTTTCAGCGGGGAGCTGAAGTATTTTTGTAAGTACATAATAAATACTATTTTATCTTAATTCAACTTATTGAAATTTATTCTTTCTCTTAGTATAATTAAGATGAGAAATATATGATAAATATCACTCTTTTTCAGCATTTGAATCCCGTTGTCTTTTGAACACATTTACCAATTTTTACTGTTTTTTATTTTACTCTCGTTAATTCAGACAATATTCATGCTGAAATTTTAGTTATTATATCCGCATTTGAATCCCGGAATTTACTGTTATTACACATAATAATATCCGGTTCAAAACAATTTGCCCCTGATATCACAGGAAAATGTTTGCTTCACAAACCAAATCCGGCACCGGATCTAAGCAAGTGTCGATTTGGACACACAGTAAAAGGAATTAATTATGGATTTACGACAACTTGAAAACATCATTGCCATCGAACAGGAACAGAGTATCTCCAAAGCCGCACAAAAACTGTACATTACCCAATCTGCCCTGAATCAACAGCTTCTGAAAATAGAAAAAGAGCTGGGGACCCCGCTTTTTGAAAGAAAAAAACACAGTATGATTCCAACCTATGCCGGAAAAATCTACCTGGATGCTGCCAGACAGATTCTTGATATAAAAAGAAAATCCTATGACTGGATTTACGATATTGCAGAAGAAACAGCAGGAGAAATAGCCATTGCGTATACTCCGGAACGGGGAGCACAGATGTTTTCCAGAATCTATCCGTTTTTTCACAGCCGCTATCCCAAAATCACCTTTAAAACCATAGAAGGCCGTGCCAAAACCATGGATCATCATATTCAGCAGCAGGA
>JBJELP010000212.1:0-8712 GCA_051879215.1 Lachnospiraceae bacterium | reverse complement strand
GAGGATGTTTTGGCGGATGCAGCTTCTGCGCTCTGACCTTCCATCAGGGGCGCATTATACAGTCCAGAAGTCATGAATCCATTTTGAAGGAAGCTGAATTGATGACCAGTCAGCCGGATTTCAAAGGCTATATCCATGATGTGGGAGGGCCCACGGCGGATTTCCGGCATCCTGCCTGTGAGAAACAGCTTACCAAAGGGGTGTGTCCAAAGAAACAGTGCCTTTTCCCGGAACCCTGCAAGAATCTGCGGGCGGACCACCGGGATTATATGGAATTGCTGCGCAAACTCCGGAATCTGCCCGGTGTAAAAAAAGTTTTCATCCGCTCAGGTATTCGCTTTGATTATGTGCTGGCAGATAAAAAGAACAATTTTCTGGAGGAACTGTGCCGGTATCATGTCAGCGGTCAGCTGAAGGTTGCTCCGGAACATGTATCCGATCGGGTATTAAAGTATCTTGGCAAGCCCGGAAACCATGTATATCAGGAATTTGTCCGTCAGTATCAGAAAACCAATGAACGGTTAAAGAAAAAACAGTATCTGGTTCCCTATCTGATGTCATCCCATCCCGGATCCACCCTGAAAGATGCGATTCAGCTGGCAGAAGCAGTCCGTGATATGGGTTATATGCCGGAACAGGTACAGGATTTTTATCCCACACCGTCTACCATTTCCACCTGTATGTATTATACGGGTCTGGATCCGCGTACCATGGAATCGGTGTATATACCGAGAAATGCCCACGAAAAGGCCATGCAGCGTGCTCTGGTGCAGTATCGGAATCCCGACAATTATGAACTGGTGAAAGAAGCTCTGCTGAAAGCAGGACGACAGGATCTGATCGGGTTCGGTCCCCAGTGTCTGATCCGTCCCAGAAAAGAAATCGGCAGGAAAGAAGGGGGACGGACAAAACAGAACGGCAGGAAAACAGGAGAAAGCTCAAAACAGTCAGGAAAAAACAGAAAGCAGTCAGAAAACAGCACAAAGCAGCCAGGAAAAGACAGAAATCAGAAGACCGGGAGAAGAAAATGAAACAGATTATTATCAATGAAAGCGATGCCGGACAGCGTCTGGACAAGTATCTTAACAAATTGCTGAAGGATGCCGGAAAGAGTTTTATTTATAAAATGCTTCGTAAGAAAAATATTACTTTAAATGAAAAGAAAGCAGATGGTTCGGAGCATCTGAAAGCAGGAGATGAAATCCGTATTTTCTTTTCCGATGAGACCTTTGAAAAATTTGCCGGAAAACCGGAACCGATTCAGCCTGCTTCCGTGAGCCGTCAGACCATACAGAAGCTGCCGCCGGTTAAAATCATTTATCAGGATGATGATATCATGATTGTCAATAAACCTTCCGGATTGTTATCCCAGAAAGCGTCAGCCGATGATATTTCACTGAATGAATATCTGCTGCAGTACCTTCTGAAAAAGGGAAAAGTGACAAAGGAAAGTATACAGACCTTCCGGCCTTCCATCTGCAACCGTCTGGACAGAAACACCAGCGGCATTGTAACTGCCGGCATTACCTATCGCGGAGCAAGGGAACTGAGCCGTCTTCTGCGGGAACGTACAGCAGATAAGCGGTATCTGGCTCTGGTAAAGGGTGTGATCCGGAAACCGGAACAGCTGAGAGGCTATCTGATCAAAGATGAAAAGGAAAATAAAGTTTCCATTGTCCCGCAGCAGACAGAGGGAGCAGATCCCATTGAAACAGACTACATTCCGCTGGGAGACAACCGCCGTATGACTCTTCTGGAAATCCATCTGATTACCGGTAAAAGCCATCAGATTCGTGCCCATCTTTCCAGTATCGGGCATCCGGTGATCGGAGACAATAAATATGGTGAGGAATCCGTAAATGGCTGGTATCACAGGACTTATCACGGCCATTATCAGCTGCTGCATTCCTGGAAGCTGAGTGTTCCAAAGGAGGCATGTCAGCTGGAAAATCTGGCGGGAAAAACATTTAAAGCAGCATTGCCGGAAAACTTTGTTACCATTCTTTCACAGGAAGGTTTTTTGAAAAATGGCAACCTGGAGCAGTAGAGGACTCAGAGGTTCCCAGCTGGAGGAGCTGGTCAACATGACCAATGAACGGTATCGGGAACTGGGACTGGCCCTGATTCAGAAGATTCCCACTCCCATCAAACCCATCCAGATCGAAAAGGAAACCAGACATATTACACTGGCTTATTTCGATCAGAAAAGCACCGTGGATTATATCGGCGCAGTTCAGGGAATACCGGTCTGTTTCGATGCTAAAGAATGCCATACGGATACATTCCCTCTGCAGAATGTCCATGACCATCAGATTGCTTTTATGAAGGATTTTGAAAAACAGGGAGGGCTGGCCTTTCTTCTTTTGCATTATACGGAACGAAACCGATATTTTTATCAGCCCTTTGCCAGTATTTTTCGATTCTGGGAGAGAAAGCAGAAAGGCGGAAGGAAGAGCTTCACCTTTGAGGAAATGCAGGAAGACTGTTTTGAACTGCAAACCGGCAGTAATGGCGTCTGGATTCATTATCTGGAAGGTATTCAGAAGGATCTGGATGCTCATGACAGGAATTCCCGGTAAGATATTCCGGCAAAAGAACCGGCATTGTGTTGACAGGATATTTCACATGGGTTATACTTGATAAGCTGACTATTCGACACGTTACCTAATTAGTACGTTACTTCGGTGAAGTACTGGCGTATAAATCATATTTCCCCATGTTTAAGACTCGCTCGCGAGTCCTGGAGCGGAATTCGGGTCAGCATTAGCTGATATAAACGGATTTCTCCGTGTTTCACGATTTTGAAATCCCTGTATCATAGAATGTATTTGACAGAAAGAAGGAAACCAATTGAAACAGATGCTTCATACACCGGAAGGTGTGCGTGATATCTACAATACAGAATGTGCACGCAAATTAACCATTGAAAATAAGATCCGCGGGGTTATGCATGCCTACGGATATGATGATATACAGACACCTGTATTTGAATTTTTCGATATTTTTTCCAAAGAAAGAGGCAGCGTGGCCTCCAAAGAAATGTTCAAACTTTTTGATTCGGAAGGAAACACCATGGTTCTGCGTCCGGACATGACACCGTCCATTGTACGCTGTGTATCCAAGTATTACGAACCGGCTGATCTTCCCGTCCGCCTTTGTTATTGCGGCAATACCTACATCAATGACCGGAGTTACAGACTGCGTCTGAAAGAGACCACAGACGCAGGTGTGGAATTATTTGGTGATGATTCCGTGACTGCAGATGCAGAAATCATTGCCTGTGTCATCGAATGTCTTCTTGCCTGCGGACTGCATGATTTTCAGATCAGCATCGGAAGCGCTTCCTTTTTAAGGGGATTATTTGACGAGATTGGCTTTACGGAGGAAACAGAAGCAGAGATTCGCAGACTGATGTTAAGCAAAAATTTCTTTGCTCTGGAAACACTTCTGATGAAAGAAAACCTGACATCCAGACAAAGAGAAATCTTTACCAGGCTGCAGGTATTTTCCAATTCCATCCATCAGGTAATGGGGATGGAAGCACTGCTCCGTAATGAAACATCCAGAGAAGCAATTCGCCGATTAAAATCTCTGTATAAATTACTGGGATACTATGGTCTGCAGAAATACATTTCCTTTGATCTGGGTATGGTTACCGGATATCGCTATTATACCGGAATTGTATTCAATGCATATACATACGGAACCGGAAATGCCATCGTTTCAGGCGGTCGTTATGATACCCTGATGTCTCAGTTCAGCTATGATGCTCCTGCGGTTGGTTTTAAAATTTCTGTGGATGGTCTGATGACTGCATTAAGCCGTCAGGCAATACCCGTGGAAGTTTCCATGACAGAATGCATGCTTTTAATGGAAGAAGGACAGGAAGAAGCTTCGATTGCCCTGGCATCTGCACTCCGTAAACAGGGAGTTCGCCTGACCATGATCCTGAAGGAGGCGGAAAAGCAGATGGAGGATTACATCGGATATGCTTTGAGATCCGGAATTCATAAAATCTATCTGATCAACCGCTCCGGTCTCAGCGTTACGATTCTCAATACAGACGACGGAAAGAAAGATACACTGGAATTATCCGAACTGATGGAGGAAATGGAATCATGAGAGATATCGTATTTGCACTTCCGAAAGGAAGACTGGCTGATAAAACCATGGAACTGCTTTCGCAGATCGGCATTACCTGTCCCGAGATGGAGGAAAATACCAGAAAACTGATTTTCAGAAATCAGGAGCTGGGTTATCGTTTTTTCCTTGCCAAACCCAGTGATGTTCCCACTTATGTGGAATATGGTGCAGCAGACATCGGTGTTGTCGGAAGAGATACCATTATCGAAGAAGATCGAAGACTGTATGAAGTCATGGACCTTGGTATGGGCAAATGCCGCATGTGCGTCTGCGGACCGGAATCCGCCAGAGAAAAACTGAAGCATAACGAACTGATTCGCGTGGCCACCAAATATCCACGAATTGCCAAGAATTATTTTTACAATGAAAAACAACAGACAGTGGAAATCATCAAACTGAATGGTTCCATTGAACTGGCACCGCTGGTGGGTCTTTCCGAAGTGATTGTGGATATTGTGGAGACAGGCACCACATTAAAAGAAAACGGCCTGGTTGTTCTGGAGGAGGTCTGTGATCTGTCAGCACGAGTCGTGGTCAATCAGGTCAGCATGAAGATGGAAAATGAACGGATCACCAATATTCTTTCCGGTATTCGGAGTCTTCTTGTGAAAGAACAGTAGCAGACAGTCATTCAAGAAAAGTGGATTGAAACAAGGGAGAAAACGATGGTTAAGGTAATTGCATGTGTTTTATTAAAAAACGGAGAGGCATATCTTCCCGACGGAAGTATCATAAAAGATGCTGCTGTATATTGTCAGGCCTGTGCCAACAGCGGGGCTGATGAAATTCTTTTTGTCGACACGTCGGATTCAGAGAAGGAGCATCACAATAATCTGGCAGTTCTGAAAAATCTTTCACGGAATGATCTCGGTTTTTTTACGGCAGGAGGAACCTGTACTCATATTGATGATGTAAAGAAATATCTGTATACCGGAGCAGGAAGAATGTATTTTGCACCCGGTGCAGATCCGGAACTGATCAAAGAAAGCATCAGTCGGTTCGGAACGGAACGAACCGCATGTCAGGTTGCCACAGCAGATGAAGCATTACGGGCATATGAGCTGGGAATCCGCATTTTTTACTGTTTGAATCTGTATGGAAATGATGTGGCGATGGCCATGAAGGCATATGAGGATACAGAAGTATACTGTCTGGCAGACAACAGAGAACCGGTATTGAATCATGGTGCCTGCGGTCTGATTTATTCCATTCCGGAAGAAAAGGCAGGACGTGTAATGGATTACAAACAGCAGCTGCTCCATGCAGGCTATGAAGTGAATATCTGGAAGCCTGTTTTTGACTGGGAGGATTTCAAGCTGAATAACGATGGTCTTCTTCCCGTTGTGGTTCAGGACTGGAAAAATGATGAAGTACTGATGGTTGCATATATGAATGAAGAAGCATATCGAATGACGGTTCAGACCGGACGTATGACATATTTCAGCCGCAGCAGGCAGAGTTTATGGATCAAAGGGGAAACCTCCGGTCACTATCAGTATGTAAAGTCACTGAAGATTGACTGTGATGAAGATACATTGCTTGCGCGGGTTGTTCAGGTTGGAGCGGCATGTCACACCGGCAGCAGGAGCTGTTTTTACAGAGATATCGTTTCCCGCGGACAGGAATCCGTTACGGCGTATAAGGTATTGGAATCGGTATATAATACCATTATGGACAGAAAACAGAATCCGAAGGAAGGATCCTATACCAATTATCTGTTCAGCAAAGGACTGGACAAGATTCTGAAAAAGGTTGGCGAAGAAGCGACTGAAATTGTGATTGCGGCCAAGAATCCCGATGCACAGGATATTGTATATGAACTGGGTGACTTTCTGTACCATGTTATGGTTCTGATGGCAGAAAAGGGAATTACCTGGGAAGATGTTGCCAGGGAACTGGCAGATCGGGAATAGTGATTCCAAAAGTACATTTGAGATGCAGGAGGAAGACGTGAAATTAGCAGATCGTTTTTTGAAATATGTAAGCATTGATACACAGAGCAGCAAAGACAGCACATCCAGTCCCAGTACTTCAAAGCAGTTTCAGCTGGCAGAACTTCTCTATCAGGAACTGAAAGAGATGGGTATTGAAGATGTCAGACTGGACAGGAAATACTGTTATTTATACGCCGGTATTCCTTCCAACCTGCCGGCAGAAAAGAAAGATGTGCCTGTTATTGGACTGATTGCTCATATGGACACTTCACCGGAAATCAGCGGAGCCGGAGTAAAAGCCCGTATGGTAGAAAACTACGATGGAGAAGATGTGGTTCTTAACAGCGAGCAGAACATCGTTCTTTCACCATCCGTTTATCCGGAATTGAAAAATTATATCGGAAAGACACTGATTGTTACAGACGGAACCACCCTTCTGGGTGCAGATGATAAGGCTGGCATTGCAGAAATCATGACTGCAGTGGAAGAACTGCTTGCCCATCCGGAAAGACCCCATGGAGAAATCCGGATTGCATTTACACCGGATGAAGAAATCGGAGCCGGCATGGATCATTTCGATGTGGAAGCTTTCGGTGCTGATTTTGCCTATACGGTGGATGGCGGTGCGGAAGGCGAGCTGGAATATGAAACCTTCAATGCCGCATCTGCAAACGTGGAAATCAGAGGATTAAGTATCCATCCGGGTTCTGCAAAAAACCGTATGGTAAATGCATCTCTGCTGGCAGCGGAACTGGTTGGTTATCTGCCTGCAGAACAGACACCTGCCCATACCGAAGGATATGAAGGATTTTATCATCTTTATGGAATTTCAGGAAATATTGAGAAAGCAACGGTCAGCTATATTATCAGAGATCATGACAGAAATCTGTTTGAAGAAAAGAAAAGATACTTTGTCTCCGTATGTAATCTGATGAATCAGAAATACGGAGAAGGAACGGTTCAGGTGGAAATCCAGGATTCCTACTATAATATGAAGGAAATGATCGTACCCCATTTCCATTTGATAGAAACCGCAAAGAAAGCCATGGAAATGAATCAGGTTGTATGTAAAATAGAACCGGTGCGCGGCGGAACGGATGGATCCAGACTTTCCTATATGGGGATTCCCTGTCCGAACCTTTATACGGGCGGACATAACTATCACGGTCGTTTTGAATACGTCTGCTATGAAAGCATGAAAACCATGGTTCAGGTCATTCAGACGATTCTGAAGTTGTATGCGGAAAGGTAAAAAATACTTGCACAATGGACAGATTGATGTTACAATATTTCTGTTTGACTATATTATTTGCAATGCATTTCACAGAACGTGGCAGACATTGTTTCAAGACACAGAAAATAAAAAGAAATAGACCGGAGGAGATAAAATGGCAGCAGTTAAGATTGCTTTAACCGTCATTTTTGTAGTTGTATGCGTTATCGTATCAGTAATCGTGTTACTTCAGGAAGGCAAGTCAGCCGGACTTTCCAGTACATTGAGCGGTGCAGGTGAGTCCTTCTGGAGCAAAAACAAGAACCGTACCATGGAAGGAAAGCTGGAAAGATTTACCAAGTGGCTTGTTGTTGCGTTCTTTGTACTTGCTCTGGTACTGAATATACTTTAATTTTTGATCGAAACTGAAAGTGCGATGGGTTATACTGCAGATAGAGGCGGTTGCTTATCGCACTTTTTTCTGTCATGGCAGACTTATATGTTAACAGAAAGGAAACAGATTGAATAAAAAAATATTAGAAGAAAAAAAGAAGACAGTATATGCTTTTATGCAGGATAAAAATTACAGACCCATGCGAATCAAGGATATGGCAGTTTTTCTGGCTGTTGACAGGGAAAAACGCCATGAACTTCATGAAGCACTGGACTCCCTTGTGGAAGATGGAAAAATCACCTGCAATAAACATGGACGCTACCGGATTGCGGAACCGGAGATAAAAACCGGCATTTACAGAGCTACTTCAAAGGGATTTGGTTTTGTTACAGTGGAAGGGATGGAAAAGGATGTCTATATCGCCGAGCCCTACACCAATCAGGCATTTCATGAAGATAAGGTGGAGATTCAGATTATCCGCCCGGCCAATGGCACCCGATCTGCGGAAGGAAAGATTCTCCGGATTCTGGAACGTGGTCTGACGAAACTGACCGGGGTTTTCCAGAAGTCCAGAAACTTTGGATTTGTCATTCCGGATAATCAGAAATTTGATTGTGATATTTTTATTTCAAAAAGCAGAGACATGGGAGCCATGACCGGTCACAGGGTTGTGGTCAGACTGTTGGACTATGGAAATGACCACAAAAATCCGGAAGGAGAAGTCGTTGAAATTCTCGGACATGTGAATGATCCCCAGGCGGATATTCTGGCAATTGTCAGAAGTCATGACATTCCGGAACATTTTGATGCGGATGTGATGGAAGAAGCCGGGAACAAACCGGATGAAGTCCGGGCAGAAGAGATGGCAGGCAGAATGGATCTCAGGAATCTTTCCATGGTAACCATCGATGGGGAAGATGCAAAGGATCTGGATGATGCAGTTTCTCTGGAGTTTGAAAACGGAATTTATCATCTGGGTGTGCATATTGCGGATGTATCCCATTATGTAACAGAAAAGAGTGCACTGG
>JBJELP010000211.1:0-2091 GCA_051879215.1 Lachnospiraceae bacterium | reverse complement strand
TTCTGCCGGAACACATCTGGAGCGGCGTGGAAGATGTATTCAGCTATGAACCGACTGAACTGGTAGGTTCCGGCCCGTTCATCTACAGCCCGGAAAGAAGTGGAAATGGAAGTGTTGCCTTTGTTAAGAATGAGAATTACTGGGGTGATGTTCCGGTAATCGATGTTCTGGTATTTACCGAATACGACAACGCTGATACTATCGCACAGGCACTGCAGCTGGGTGAAGTGGATGCGGCATATGAGTTGGAAAAGACTCAGATGGATACGCTGAGTGGAGTGTCAGGCATCGAAGTCGGTGCATATGATTCCTTTGACTTCGAGTACATGGGATACAACCTGCTGGATGATCTGTGTGCGGATAAAACCATCCGCCATGCCATTGACTACTGTGTAGACAAGGAAACCGCCATTGAAATGAGTTACGGCGGACTGGCCAAAGCAGCTTACGGCGCGGTTAGCAATGAGGGTTACATCTATACACCTGCAGAAAAGAGAGATCTGGATATTGCCAAAGCCAACGCACTTCTGGATGAAGCCGGATACAAGGACACTGATGGCGACGGAATCCGTGAAAAGGACGGACAGAAGATCAGTCTGGAAATCATTACAGCTTCCGACAGAAGCTCCTGGCAGAGTGCAACCGTAAATATGCTGATTACCAACTGTCAGCAGGCCGGTATTGAAATTGTATGGAATCCGATGGAAAAGACCGCAATGTGGGATACCTGCTATGACGGAAATCCGGACTGGCAGCTGGTTCTTGACGGCTGGGGCGGTGACCCGGATCCAGGAACCATCCTGTGTATTTTCCAGGATTACGAAACTCTGGGCTATGCCGGCGTTTCTTATCAGAATCCGGACTTCGATGCAGCCTATGAGCAGGTATATGCAACGGCAGATCCTGCGGAACGTGCACAGTACATCGAAGACTGTCAGGAAATCTTATACGAGGACTGCCCATATACCTTCCTGTGCTTCAACCAGGTTGTGCGGGCAATCAATTCTGAAAAATGGACCGGATACAAGGTAAGCAGCCACGGCCTGTTTGGTGACGAGCGGTATTACAACTACTGTCATATTGCACCTGCAAACTGATGACAGAAATACAATGAACAATCTGAGAGGGGCAGAATCTGCCCCTCTGACTGCATTATGTACTCCCGGGAGTACATCAATATGAAAAGGAGGGGAAAGAATTGGCACGTCGGATGATAAAGAGATTTTTCTTTTCCTGTGTAACGATTTTTTTCGTCATTGCATTTAATTTTTTCCTGTTCCGGGTTATGCCTGGTAATGTGGAAACCATCATCGCCAAGGCAAACACATCGGAAGCCGTAAAGGCACGTCTCTTGGCGGAGGCCGGTCTGGATAAGCCTCTTATCACCCAGTTCGGCATTTATTTGAAAAACCTGCTCACCGGCAATTTCGGTGAATCTTTCTATACATATGATGGAAGCTCTGATGTGCTTACCATCATAATGGGACGGCTTCCGAATACGGTAGTTCTGCTGCTTTGTGCAGAACTTGTCGCTATTGTGCTGGGTCTTATTATCGGCGTCATCTGTGCCCAGAAGCGGGGCAGCAAGCTGGATACCGGGCTGCTGTCAGGTTCACTGATCCTGTATTCCATGCCGACCTTCTGGTTCGCCATGCTGCTGATTTTCCTGTTCTGCGTTACCATCAAGATCTTCCCCACCGGCGGCATCACTACACCGGGAACCAATTATCAGGGGTGGATGCACATACAGGACTATCTGCATCACATGATACTTCCGATGCTTTGTATGGGGCTTCTGATGATCGGCGTCTATGCGGTCACCATGCGGAGCACCATGATGAATATTCTCACGGAGGACTATATAAATACAGCCAGAGCGAAGGGCTTCTCTACGAAATACATACTTCTGCACCATGCGATCCCCAATGCAATGGTGCCTATGGCGACCATCATCGCCCTGAACATTGCAGCCATCCTGGGCGGTGCGATTCAGCTGGAGACCTTATTCAGCTGGCAGGGACTGGGGCAGCTCATGTATGAGGCGCTGAACCGGAGAGATTATCCGGTACTGCAGGGATGCTTCTTTGTGTC
>JBJELP010000210.1:0-8735 GCA_051879215.1 Lachnospiraceae bacterium | reverse complement strand
CAGGTACATAATGTACCTGTTTTTTACTAAGATATCCAAAGTTCAGAAAGAACCTAAGTTAGGGTGCGGTCCCTTTTCTGATTATATAAATACACAAAAATATTAGTGTATGACTCAGAGAAAGTTGAAAATGGCTGAAAAAAGCGTCGAAAGAGCCAAAATATCCAAAGTGTCTGGAAGAACACAGTAGGATTGGGCAAAGCAGCCTGAGGAAGAGAGAAAATATCCAAAACTCCTGCGAAAACAAAGAAAAGTAAGGAAAAAAGAGTCAGAAGAAACCGGAAAATGGATGAAAAAAGCGTCGAAAGAGCCAAAATATCCAAAGTGTCTGGAAGAACACAGTAGGATTGGGCAAAGCAGCCTGAGGAAGAGAGAAAATATCCAAACCCCCTGCAAAAACAAAGAAAAGTGATGAAAAAGTAGTCAGAGAAACTGAAAAATGGCTAAAAAAAGCAGGGAAAGTATGTTATAATTCCTTCAGCAGATGAAGAGGCACCATCGGAAGAAACAGAAGGTGTTTCGCGTGCAGACCGGAAGCAATGTTCTGCGGTCTATCTGACGATTCCCGGACATAGAATGATATAGGTGTCAATTCCAATCGACGCTTGTGGAGATGAATCAAAACAATGATTCGGGAGGGATTTTTATATATAGTTCGTGTTACAGTCTGCATCAATATCCATATGCAATTTTTATCGCACCGGTTACTCCGTTGTATGAAGGGAAATGCCGCAGAAAACGGACAGACTGCGGTTGGATGACATCCCGTGTGGATGAAGAAATTTATGGCAGTATCTGTCGTATTCTGCAGGATGAAGGAGATTGGCTGAAGATACGAACCCATTACGGGTATACCGGATATGTGGAACGGAATAATCTTGTCCGGATTTCCGAGATGGAAATGGAGGAGTATTTTCAGAAAAATCGGATGGTGACGAAACCATTGTGGCTGGATGTTCTTTCGATTCCCTCTGTGAAAGGAACCTGTATGATTACACTGCCGTCCGGTTCTGTACTGGAGGTTTTGTATTCCGGACCGGAATGCGGATGGAGCAGGGTAAAACTTCCGGATGGAAACTGCGGATTTGTGAAAAGTTCTCAGATGGAGCCGTGGTTATTTGGAAAAGGTCATCTGCCGGAAAAGGGGGCGGAGGTTCCTTTTTCCTTTGAACAATTTCTGTTTCTTCATTATGGAGGGAATGCGGACCGTTTCAGAAAAAAGCTGATGGAATATGCATGTTTTTATCTGGGAATACAGTATCGCTGGGGCGGTCGGTCGCCTTTCGGAATGGATTGTTCCGGTCTGGTTCATACAATTTATCGCAAAGCAGGTATTTCCATTTATCGAGATGCAGAATTAAAAGCGGGATATCCGGTAAATCGTATTTCTCCGCAGCCGTACTCCGGCAGGCAGTGTGCAGAAGATTGCAGAGAAGGACGGATTCTTCCGGGGGATCTGCTGTATTTTACAGGTCATGTGGCTATGTATGTGGGAAATGGCAAATACATTCATTCCACGGCAGGCCATGGATGTTTCGGTGTGGTGATCAACAGTCTGTTTGAAGAAAGCAGATGCTTCAGAAACGACCTGTATGAGACATTGTATGCAGCAGGCAGAGTTTACTGATATACTTGCGGTGAATCGGTTTCGTATGTGAAAGATAAAAGATACAGAGGTATCATATGATAAAAATTGTCTTTGAAATAGAAGCAGAAAGAGGATGAGCATGAAAACAGTATTATGCTATGGGGATTCCAATACCCATGGGTATATTCCGGGAGAAGGAGGGAGATATCCTTATGATGTCCGGTGGACCGGCAGGCTGCAGAATCTGCTGGGAACGGAATTCCACGTGATTGAAGAAGGCTGCAGCAGCCGGACATCGGTTTATGATGATCCGGATGATGCGTGGCTGAACGGGTTATATTATATAAAACCGTGTCTGAAGTCCCATTGTCCCATCGATCTGATTATACTGATGCTGGGAACCAATGATATGAAGGAACATTTCCACTCTTCTGCCGAAGAAAGCAGTCTGGGATGTGAAAAGCTGATCCACATCATGCAGTCGTATGTGGAAGAAAGGCAGGGATACCCGCCGGATATCCTGCTGGTTTCTCCGCCTTTGATAAAAAAACAGGCCACGGAAGCTTTCGATTCCTTTACGCAGGAATCCATTGCACAGTCCCGAAAGTTTGCCGAATGTTTTCATACTGTGGCAGAACGAAACGGCTGTTTTTATCTGGATGCGGCAAAATGTGCAGAGGTGTCAGATGCAGATGGATTGCATCTGACAGCGGAGGGACACAGAAATCTTGCAAAGGAGATTAGCCGGATGATTCGGGAGGAAATCTATCCGGATTCTCATGGGGAAATCCCGGAAATCCCTTTGGGCAGATACCGTCATTTTAAGGGAAATGAATATGAGGTGATCGGGCTTGCCAGACACAGTGAAACCGATGAACCCATGGTGGTTTACCGTGCGCTGTATGGCGAACATGGAATGTGGATCCGTCCTGCTTCCATGTGGAATGAAACCGTAGTGAGGGAAGGAAACGTGTATCAACGTTTTACTTTTGTAGATAAAAAAGAACAGAAAAATTGAAGGAGGATACGATTATGTTGGAAATCGGAACAAAAGCACCGGCTTTTTCCCTGCCGGATCAGAATGGAACCATTCATACCCTGGAAGAATACAAAGGAAAGAAAGTAATCCTGTATTTTTATCCCAAGGACAATACACCCGGATGCACCAAACAGGCCTGCGGCTTTGCAGAGCGTTATCCGCAGTTTACAGAAAAGGGTGCTGTCATCCTCGGTGTCAGCAAGGACAGTGTGAAAGCACATAAAAACTTTGAAACCAAGTATAGTCTGCCTTTTACATTGTTATCCAATCCGGAGCTGGATGTACTGCAGGCGTACGATGTATGGAAGGAAAAAAAGACCTGCGGAAAAATCTCCATGGGTGTGATCCGTTCCACTTATCTGATTGATGAAGAAGGAATCATTGTAAAAGCCTTTGGCAATGTGAAGGCAGCTGACAATCCCCAGCAGATGCTGGACGCACTGGAGTAAAAGGAGGCTCCATGCGGATTATTCTTTCTCCTGCAAAGAAAATGCAGATCAATGTGGAAGAACCCTATCGGGAACTTCCGGTATTTATGGAGCAGACAGAGGAAATCATGGAATGGATGAAAGGCCTTTCCTATGAAGAAGCCAAAAAACTCTGGGCATGCAATGATTCCATTGCAGAACAGAATTATGAACGGTTTGCCCATATGAATTTGCACAGCAATCTGACACCGGCAATTCTTTCTTATGAAGGAATTGCCTATCAGTACATGGCACCCTCCGTATTTGAATTTGGAGAATTTGACTATGTTCAGGAGCATCTTCGCATCTTATCGGCATTTTACGGTGTGGTAAAACCCATGGATGGTGTGACACCCTACCGGCTGGAAATGCAGGCCAGAGCTAAAATTGCCGGGTTTAAAAATCTGTATGATTACTGGGGAGACCGTCTTTATGGGGAAGTGCTGGATGACAGTCATGTAATCATCAATCTGGCATCCAAAGAGTATTCCAGATGTATTGAAAAATATCTTACCAAAGAAGACCGTTACATAACCTGTATTTTCGGTGAGTATGCAGATGCAGAAAAACGAAAAGTGGTGCAGAAGGGTGTATATGCCAAAATGGCCCGGGGCGAAATGGTACGGTTTATGGCGGAACACAATGTTCTGGAACCGGATGAATTAAAAAATTTTAATCGTCTGGGCTATTGTTTTGACGAAGAAAAATCTTCAGATGCTGAATTTCTGTTTATCAAAAACTGAGAAAACAGACAGAAGACCGGACGAAAAAAGCACCGTTTCAAACGGTGCTTTCCGGGAATCTTTTTTTTGTGAATCTTCTAAAATATAAACATCTGCCTGCTGTCTGTAATATCTGCTTACTTTCAGTAATATTTGCTTACACTCAGTAATATCTGCTTGCTTTCAGTAATATCTATTTACCTTCCGTAATATCTGCTGCCATTTTAGTCAGTGGTGTCAGATACAGAAGGCATACAACGATACAGTAAGCAGGAGTCAGTACTGCAAACTGAATCAAACGGTTGGGGAGTATTGCATAGAAATCATAACCGTAATAGGTTACAAGCCCCAGTGTGGTGAGTATCAGTGTGGATACAATAGAGTTGATCACAATGGCAACACAAAGAATGACACATTTCATTCTCTTTCCGCTCTTTCTGATCAGCGGTTTTGTCAATGCAGGAATGATACCCCACATCATGGATGATACGGTAATCAGGGGAGCAATTGCAAAACCTGAGATCAGGGCTCCGATGATATCGGAAATCATACCGACAATGGCACCACCCACGGGACCGAGCCAGAGACCGGAAAGAATTACAACACATTTACCAAAGGATACACGATTGGTATCGCCGAGCGGAATCGCAATCCAGCGTTCCATTACAATTTCCATGGCAATCAGCATGCCCATGAGAACCATGGTGCGTACACTCCATACAGTTTTACCGGATTTGGACATAAAACATACCTCCGCAGTGTGATTGTTTCGATCCACGCTCGGTAAGATTAACGGAGTGCGACTTGCGGTGATATGACCGCGTGGATTATCGTGCGAAGTGGGGGATACCGATTTCTCTCCGCCCGCCACTTGCGTAGTTTCATTTCTCAATCACCACTTAACATGGATCATGTTTGAAGTGGGGGAATCCTATTTGTTTGTTGAATTTTATGGTAACGACAGGTACACGATAAATAATAAATGAACCACAATGGCGACTCCCCATCCACTGACAACTTAACGTGCATAATCCTACTTCGCTATTATTTATGGAAGGATTATAGCACAGATGCTGGCGTTGATAAATATGTTTATTGTTACAATATTAACAGTATTTATATAAATAATTGTAAAGAATATACAAGTTTTTCTTGTGTTTTGAACATGAAATATACATATTTTTGTTGAGAAGGGAGAAAAAATCCGTATATGGCAGATTATATCACCACTTACAGCGGGGTTCATTTTACGCCCACCGATCCGGATCCGGAGGGGATTCATATTGTCGATATAGCACACGCACTTTCGCTGCTCTGCAGAGGCAATGGACATCTGAAACAATTCTTTTCCATCGGAGAACACTGTATCCGCTGTGCCCTTGAGGCAGAGGCAAGGGGGTATACAGACCGTATGGTTCTGGCCTGTCTTCTTCATGACGGGGCAGAAGCGTATATGTCGGATGTTCCCCGGCCTTATAAAAAAGAAATGCCCCGGTATCAGCAATGGGAGGAACAGCTTCTGTCCATGATTTATAAAAAATATCTGGGTTCTGTCCTTACAGAAGAAGAGCAGATGCAGGTAAAACAGATTGATGATGATCTTCTTTATTTTGATCTGCGGGATCTGCTGAACGAACCTGTGGATACTCCGGAACCCGGAATGCAGCTCAAATTTACATATGAATCTGTGCCTTTTGAAAAGGTTGAAAAGCAGTATCTGGAACTGTTTGATCGGTTTTACAGAAAAGTCAGAAAAGATACAATCGGGAGAGAGATAATTGGGAGAAAAACAGAAAACTGAAAGAAAACTGAGCAGGGAAAAGAAAGTACATAAGGAAAAGAAGCTGCGTTTTCTGCTGAATATGCAGATGATCATAGATGAATTTGAAAATCAGAATCTGCAGATTTTCTGTTCGGCGGGAGATGACAGATGCCGGCTGACTCATGCAGGATTTTATCATGGACAGGAGGAACTTCTGTACAATTGTGTTTATCTGGCCATGGCAGAACAGCTGCCGGAGAAGCTTTCCTTTCATCATACCGTTTCGCTGATTGTGATTGGAGAGCCGCCTTCCGGCTATTATTATGGAAATTTTTCCATCGTGTCCATTCCGGAAAAAGCAGACCTTTTTTCTGTATTTGAAATCGTACAGACTGTTTTTGAACGAAACCGATCCTGGGATGCACAGCTTCTGCATATTCTGAACCGTAACGGCAGCATTCAGGAATTGTGTGAAGCAGCATATGCATATTTTCAGAATCCGTTGTTTATTCACAATCCGCAGTTTTACATTATCGCCTGTCCGGTTCATCAGGATAACATGGACCCCTGGCAGGAGGATGCACGGACCGGCGCAAGGATGCTGTCGGTGGATCTGATCAATATGTTCAAAACCAGTACCGTGTATTTTGATACTCTGGACACGGAAGGTGCACAGATTTTTCCAAAGGATCAGGTGGGGCATCGTGTTCTGTATATCAATCTGTGGAATGATTTCGGACGTTATGAAGGCAGAATCTGTATTGATGAACTGAATACCACATTGAAAAAAGGGCAGTTTGCGGCTCTGGAATATTTTGCCGGACTGGTACAGATGCTTTTGCAGCGCAGAAATCCCGATGAGAGAAGTATGATCCGGCCCATGGAGGATTTTTTTACCGGTGTGATCAGCGGAAAGATCAGTGAGGAACGTCAGATCACATCCATGCTTGAGACCTGCGGATGGGATATGGAAGATGCCTATGTATGCTTTAAACTAGAACTGGAAAACAGAGATCATCGTCTTCTGTCCATGGTAAATACCTGTAATCATATTGAGGCGACCCTGCAGGAGTGCTATGCATTTTTTTATGAGAACAGTATTCTGGTTATACTGAATCTGACTAAAAACGGATCGGAACTGACAGAGTGTACAAAGTCTCTGAATTATATCATACGGGAAGGTCTTCTGAAAATGGGAATCAGCAATGTTTTCCATCGGTTTTCCAATGCACCTTACGGTTATATGCAGGCCTCTCTTGCGCTGCATTATGGCATAAACAACCAGCCGACCATCTGGACACACCGTTATCAGGATTATGTAATGGACTATATTTTTGACATGGCCTGCAGGGAGATGCCTGCAGAATTTATCTGTTCCGATAAGCTTCTGATTCTGAAACGGTATGATGAAGAAAATCAGACGGATTTTTTTGAAACGCTGTCAATTTATATGAAGAATGGACAGAATGCAGAGCAGACAGCCAGGGAAATGTTTCTCCATCGCAGTACTCTGTTTTACAGGTTAAAGAAAATCAGGACACTGACCGGGATCGACTGGACATCGGAATCGGAACGAATATACCTTCAGTTTTCACTGGATCTGCTGGAATATCGAAATCGTTTTCCACGACCGGCAGGTTCTGAATTAAATTCGGATTGAACAGCCTGTCGAATGAAAGCCCTTCTTTTTCCGCCCTTTGTTGTATTTCCCAAAGTACATCGTTGATTTATACTCAGTATAAAGTAATCTTTTCGGAGATGCCTTCCGCTTTCCGTGTGTGAGAGCAGAGCGGAGTGGAAAATCTCCGTAAGCGGTGATTTGAATTTACAGGAGGTAAACAACATGGCAACTTTCAATGAAGAAGAATTAAAGGTAGTGGGCGAATATACCAATCTCAGTATTTACGGTGCTCCGGAACTGAAGGTTCCGAAATACAATTATCCCATCACACCCAAGGAAAATATGCTTCGCATGCTGCGCGGCGAGATGCCTTTATGGGTCCCCAATCAGACTCTGGAAAATAACCAGATTCAGCCTGCCTGCATGCCTGATGCAATGGCCCGCAACTATGGCGGAACTGACTGGTTCGGCATTGAATGGGTTTATGAACCGCTGACCAAAGCAGCTATGGTAAAACCCGGTACAAGGAGACTGTCCGATATTACGGAATGGGAAAATGAACTGGTATTCCCGGATCTGTCCGCCATCGACTGGCAGAAGGATTATGAAGAAAATTACAAAGGTAAGATCACAGAAGACAGACTGTCCTATTTCATTATTGTAAATGGTCTGTTTGAACGGACCGCTGATCTGACCAGCTTTGAAGATACATTCTGTTATCTGCTGGAAGAACCGGAAGCGCTGACTGCATTTTATGACAGACTGGTTGACTGGCATATTGAACTGATCAAAATTGCCAAAGAGGTTTACCATGCGGACATGATCCTGTTCCATGATGATATGGGTACACAGATCAATACCTTCTTCTCCCCTGAAATTTACAGAGAGCTGTTCCTGCCGCA
Organism: Lachnospiraceae bacterium; assembly: GCA_051879215.1. Lineage (GTDB taxonomy): Bacteria > Bacillota > Clostridia > Lachnospirales > Lachnospiraceae > TWA4. The sequence continues at coordinate 634 of JBJELP010000210.1, read as the reverse complement.
GTATAAGAAAATCACAAAGGCATGTCATGATCTGGGAATGTATTGCTGTCTGCATTCCTGCGGCTGCATTAAAACTCTGATGCCTCTGATCATTGAAGCCGGCTTTGATGCATGGGAAGGACAGGATTCTGCCAACGATAAAAAGGCAATTATTGATGAATACGGAAAGGATCTGGCACAGTGTACACTGTACATCATTCCGGCTGACATGAGTGATGAGGATGCGATTGCAGATATTCACAAAAAAGTAGATGAAATGGGTACAACCGGACGTTTTGCATGCCGTCTGAAGGATGCAAAACCGGACCGTGCCGTTGATCTGGCAGAAGAACTGTACCGTTACAGCCGTATCCGCCTTGCAGAAATTGCAGAAGGTAAATAAAAGAGAAATGTGACATACTGTTTAATTCTGCGGATGCAATCCTAAACAGACTGTTGCATTCACAGAATTTATAAAATCGTATATAATAAGCGCATCAATTTGTGTAAGATATACAGATATCTGCATGGAGTAACTATTCACTGACCGGTTTTTCTGCAGCAGAGTCTCCGGTAAGATGCACAGAAAAGAAGTACCGGTTCACAACAAAAGAGAGGACCAAACAAATGAGTGAGAATCAGAAACCTCAGAAGA
>JBJELP010000209.1:3887-8752 GCA_051879215.1 Lachnospiraceae bacterium | reverse complement strand
ATCCTACAAGGTGGAAGTTAATCTTACAAAGTGGAATTAACTTTTACAAGTAACCATTTTTTAAAAAAGATAAGAAAACAGACCGTATATTTTTTCGCTAATAAGATTTTCTTTTAGTGACCAGTTAAATAGACAGACCGTGTGACCTGTCTCAAAAGTCTGACTTTTGGAACAGATTACACGGTCTGTGTGATTTATTATAGAATTTTTTCAAGCTCTCTCCTGGTTTCCCGGAACGGTTTTCACGGCTCTTACTCCATGCATTAGAGCAGATGTGCTCTCAAATATTCTCCGCTCTTTGCGCTGAGGTAAGCCGGTGCAACATCAAATACCGTTTTGCATCCTGTCTGGCCTTCCTGTGCCATACGATAAGCAGCTCTTGCGTAAGCTACAATTACACAGGATGTGAACTCCGGATTGGAATCCAGCTTCAGGCTGTACTCGATAATATGTGAGTTTTCCTCATTCCAGCCTGTTTTTCCGGAACGGATCACCATTCCGCCATGAGGGATTCCGCTGTGGTTTGCCTTTAATTCTTCCTCAGAGATAAAGTTTACCGTTGTGTCATAATCAGAGAAGTAATTTGGCATATTTTTGATTGTCTCTTCTACCTTTGCAGCATCTGCACCTTCTTCCAACACAACAAAGCATTCACGGGTATGTTTCTGACGAGTTGTCAGCTCCGGATTCTCACCGGCACGAACTGCAGCCAATGCAGCTTCCACAGGAACAGTGTACTGTTTGCCGTCTTTTACGCCTTCTACCCGACGGATCGCATCAGAGTGTCCCTGGCTGACACCCTTGCCCCAGAACGTATAATCCACGCCATTTGTCAGAATGGCATTTGCATACATTCTGTTCAGAGAGAACATGCCCGGATCCCAGCCTACAGAAATAATACCAACTTTTCCGGCAGCTTTTGCAGATGCGTCTACATTTGCAAAATGCTCCGGTATTCTTGCGTGTGTATCAAAGCTGTCAACAACGTTGAACATCTTTGCATATTCCGGTGTCTGCACCGGCAGGTCTGTTGCGCTGCCGCCACAGAGAATCAGAACGTCGATTTTATCTTTCCAGTCAGCAATATCAGCTACACTGACAACTGCTGCTTCCTTTGTGAGAATTGAAACAGATGCAGGATCTCTTCTTGTAAAAACTGCTGCCAGCTCCATATCCTCATTCTGTTTGATGGCACACTCCACACCGCGGCCAAGGTTTCCATATCCTAAGATACCGATTTTAATACTCATGTTTAATCCCTCCGTATCATTGTCGAGCCATAGCAATCCCTGTTCTTAAAACAGTAGAAAAGCTTTTTCTTCATCCGCAATGTCCACATTCTTAATGCTTCAGAAATCTATGCTCTGAACAATGTATTCGTGCAGGAAGAGGTTCGTTCCTCTTTTCTGCAGATTCTATTTCTTTGTTCTTTAAGGCTTTATTGTATCACTGTATTAAAGAGATTTCTACTATAATTTGCAAAATTTCTTAATTCCTAAAATGAAAAAGTAAATGTCCACACACCCAGTCAGTAAATTTGTTAATTCCTTATCTACAAATTCTTCTATTCCTATCCTGCAATATATAAGCAGAATATTTTTTCTGTCTGTTTTTCCTATCGTTCATGAATGATAGCTTCTTTTTTCTAATCCTTCTGCAGCAGATTCCTGCTATCGCACAGTTCTTCCCACTGACAGCCTGCACAGATTTCCTTCCGTTTCCCCGGCATCAAAATGTTTTTCTGAACCATTTTTTCAAAATCCTGATAGGGCATGCAATCTCCACTGGGGATATTACATCTTAAGAGTACCTGTCTGTCATACTCGGCCACTGTATTTTCTGCGCTGCATTTACCCTCTGTATAGTTGGGACATTTTTCACAGATTACATCTCCCTGTTCATCAATGCATACCAGTGGGTTTTGTTCCAGCATCTCCTTTATGGCAGCCATGTTTTTGACAAATGCTTCACTGTAGCCCCTGCCCTGAAAAAAACAGAGGCACAACCCATGGTGTGCCCTGATTTTATATATTTGTTCTTTCATTAATCATTCCTCAATTGATTCTGAATCATTTTTTGTTTTGCTTCCATGAACCATGATTCCTTCTGTCGCTTTTAATTTCTCAAGGTATCCAGAATCATGCTATTCATGTTTATATCCAAATGAATTATAATTCATTTTATTTATTTACATAAACCAGATGCGTTCTGATTCCGTTTATTTTTTGCATATATCCAGATGAATTCTAATCCACTCTATCTCTGTTTTATACTTCAATGAATTTTTATTATTTTTGCAATTCTCCTGGAAAGAATCATGGCAAGCACAATTTTTATCACATCCGGAATCACATATGGGAAAACGCACCATCCGAGAGCTGTCATCAGCCCGATGGCTCCGGTATTATTTGCATACACGAACATGAACCAGATGGTTCCAAACGCATAGCATACCAGCAGCCCTACTACCATGGACAGTGCCAGTACCCAGCGTTTTTTTCCAAGAAGATGTTCCATCAGCCACATTACCAATGCTGCAAACAGAAATCCCACAATATAGCCTCCGGTGCTGCCGGCAATAATACCCACGCCTCCTGTAAATCCTGCAAAGACAGGAATGCCGATGGCGCCTAACAACAGATAGAGCAGTACAGACAGGGTTCCTCTTTTTCCTCCCAGAATGCCTACCGCTAAAAATACGCCAAAGGTCTGAAGTGTAAATGGAATCGTTGTAGGAATGGAAATCCATGCACAGACTGCCATAACTACCGCAAACATTGCGATATAGGCCATATCCAGTGTTTTGTTTCTTGTTGGTGTAATAGTTGACATAATTTTTCTCTCCCTCAGTAATTATTTATAATCTATGATAAACGGCAGACAAGACCAGCCATCTGCCAAGCTAACAAGAACTGCAGACAAGACGTTCTATCTGTCAAGCCAACAGGAACTGCAAACAGGACATTCTATCTGTCAAGCTAACAGGAACTGCAAACAGGACATTCTATCTGTCAAGCTAACAGGAACTACAAACAGGACATTCTATCTGTCAAGCTAACAGGAACTGTAGACAGGACGTTCTAGCTGTCAAGCTAACAGGAACTGCAAACAGGACATTCTAGCTGTCAAGCTAACAGGAACTGTAAACAGGACATTCTATCTGTCAATACGGCTTCAACATATCCCGGCTACGTCTAGATTTTCTGATGCCGCATGGAAAATCAGACAAGCTATTGGTCTGGTTATTTTTAGAACGCTGTACTAGTATATTGCTTTGCAAATACAAACTATCTGGGTCTCACACTGATTTCCCCGGAGAACAGACGATCTGTGGTTCCATCCTCATATTTTACAATCAAGCAACAATCCTCATCCACATCCAGTACAACAGCATTTCTCTGGCTGTTGGCCGAAATCACTGTAATATCTCTGCCAATGACAAAGCTCCTTCTTCTGTATTCCTTCACATAGTCCGTATCCTGCGGGTTGGAATAGTATTCCATAAACCGATTCAGGCACTCTGCAGCCAGCAGATTCTTGCCGTCATTTCGTGTCTCCTGAAATACTGCTCCTGCCACCTGAGCGATTTCTTCTGGGAAGCCCTCCTCCGGCTGTGAAACATTGATGCCAATTCCAAGAACAGCATACTCCAGATACCCGTTTTCCAGTCCAAAAGATGCCTCAGTCAGAATCCCGCATACCTTTTTCTCTCTGACGAAAATATCATTTACCCATTTGATCTCTGCCGTCTCATCAGATACCGCCTCAATGGCTTCGCAGACTGCAACCGCAGCCATGGTTGTCAGCTTTACGGCCTGTTCCGCCGCATAACAACGGGGGCGCAGCAACAAACTGAAATAAACCCCTGTATCCGAAGGAGAATAAAAGCTGCGTCCATTTCGTCCTCTGCCATTGGTCTGGCTGTTTGCAACGACCACATAACCCTCAGGTTCGCCCTCCGCAGCCTTTTCCCGAACTGTAACATTTGTGGAATAGACTGTAGGGAGCACATCCAACCTGATATCCTTACAGACAGATTTCAAGTATTTCTGGATTCCCTGTACAGAAAGAATATCTGTTTCCAAAGACAGGCAATATCCCTTGTTCTGCACGGCATCAATGTTGTATCCCTCACTGCGGAGACTTTTTACTGCTTTCCACACAGCAGTCCTGGAAACCGCTAGCCGTTCCGCCAGATCCTCCCCAGAGAAATACATGCCTTTATTATTTTCAAAAAGTTCCAGTAATTGTTCTTTTGTTCCCATTTATACACCTCGCCCAGTGTTCACATTAAACCATGGTTACATTACTCCGTGGTCACGACACTCAATAATACCTCATGAAGTGATCCGGTATTTCTTCTCACCACGCCTGCAAATATCTTTTCAAGTGTTCCCAGTATATCACATATTCTTCAAATTGTTAACCCTGTTTTTAAATCAGGTTGATATTTGGCATTCCGCATGTATTAATATCATGTTTTTCTTTCCCCTACAAGCCTATCAGGCTTTTTTCTCACAAACCTGCTCTCTTTTCTCTTCCTTATGGCTTTCAAGCATGCCTCACACAATTTTTCCTATAAAACTGCTCGCTTTTCTCTTCCTTATGGCTTTCGAGCATGCCTCACACAATTTTCCCTATAAAACTGCTCGCTTTTCTCTTCCTTACAGTTTTCGAGCATGCCTCACACAATTTTTCCTATAAACCTGCTCGCTTTTCTCTTCCTTATGGCTTTCGAGCATGTCTCACACAATTTTTCCTATAAACCTGCTCGCTTTTCTCTTCCTTATGGCTTTCAAGCATGCCTCACACAATTTTCCCTATAAAACTGCTCGCTTTTCTCTTCCTTACAGTTTTCGAGCATG
>JBJELP010000209.1:0-3787 GCA_051879215.1 Lachnospiraceae bacterium | reverse complement strand
TTTCGAGCATGTCTCACACAATTTTTCCTATAAACCTGCTCGCTTTTCTCTTCCTTATGGCTTTCAAGCATGCCTCACACAATTTTCCCTATAAAACTGCTCTCTTTTCTCTTCCTTACAGTTTTCGAGCATGCCTCACACAATTTTTCCTATAAAACTGCTTTCTTTTCACTACCTTATGGCTTTCCAGCATGCCTCACACAATTTTTCCTATAAAACTGCTCGCTTTTCACTACCTTACAGTTTTCGAGCATGTCCTACATGATTTTTCTTATAAACTTGCTTCATTTTCACTTCTTCCTTTTTCCCCTACAAGCCTATCGGACTTTTTTCTCACCAGCTTGCTTTATCCTTGCTTTCTTCGTACCACATCTGTGAAATCGTACAAGCTACTTCTGAATAAACCAAAAAGCAGGATAACAATCGCTCCTTTTCCCGCTGTCTTTTCAGCGTTCTGGGAATAAATGTTTTCCTGCTTCTGATATTTCTACTATATTTTTTTATCTGCTTCATTCCGCACGTTCTATAGCGCCCGAATAATTACATGCTGCTCAGGCCTGCAAATTCTGTATACTTTCAGATTCTGTCTCAGGCCTGCAAATCCTGTATACTTTCAGGTCCTGTCCCAGGCCTGCAAATCCTGTATGCTTTCAGACCCTGTCTCAAGTCGGCAAATCCTGTATGCTTTCAGGCCCTGTCTCAGGTCTGCAAATCCTGCATGCTTACAGATCCTGTCTCAGGAACCGTTTCACGGAAATCTTATAGGAAATCAGTGTGAGTACCACATAGATCACCGCACCGATAGCCAGATAGACCATCTTGTATGGCAGATTTGCCATACCCTGTGTATCAATCACTTCTGCGTAAAATGGCACAAGGAAGGAAATCATGATTTCCGCAAACATAATAACAAACATTACAATGGCAGCGATAATAAAAGGAGGACCCGGTTTGGTCACCTTCTTGTAATACCCGGTAAAGAATATCAGGTTAAAGATGCCGTACATGAGCAGCCCAAGCCCGAATAAGGCCGGATTGGCATCCATACCTGCCGCATTTCCATAGGGATTCCCCCATGCGCTTACCATACACAGCGGAATCAGAACTGCAAGCTGAATCATTTCCAGTATGATGCACATGGCAAATCTTGCCCTCACCACATCTTTTTTCCCAATCGGAAGCATCAGCGTGTATACAATATCGTTGTTCTCACGGCCGTTCAAACAAGTAAAATAAATCGCCAGCGTCATGTAGAAAAATGCAATGGCATAGGGATAGTTCGGAATCATAACGATACAGGACAGAATAATCATCATTACAACTGTTGGATGCATGGCCAGGCCAAATTCTTTCTTTATTAATTTCCCCATACTGATCCCTCACTTTCCAGATGTACCATAATAGACTCCAGGCTGGCCTCCATGATGGCTGCACGGCCTTCAAATCGAAGCTCATCTTCTGCTTTGATCAGAGACACCATACCCCGGCGGGTTCGTTTGGCGCTGATGAGAAGACTCTCCAGTTCTTCATCCAGCCCGTCCTTTTCATAGCGGACCATACTGTATCCACTCACGAAAGTATCAAAATCCATGTCTGCCTGAATGACTCCATCCCGAATATAAATGATCTGGTCAGCGCACTGCTCCAGATCTGAGGTAATATGGGTAGAAAACAGAATGGTCTTGCCCTCATCACTTAAAAACATAAAAATCTCCAGCAGTTCTTCTCTGGAAACCGGATCCAGCCCGGAGGTTGGTTCATCCAGAATCAGCAGTTCTGCCCGATGGGACAGCGCCAGTGCCAGTGCATATTTAACCTTCATTCCTGCAGACAGCTGCTTGGGTGTCTTCTTCTCATCCAGCTGAAACAGTTCCATATATCTGCGGTAGGCCGCCTCATCCCAATCCTTATAAAAGCTTTTTGTAATATCAGAGATTACTTTCAGTTTTTTGTTGGGATAATAGTTGATGCCACTGGAAACAAATCCCACTCTCTGCTTGATTGTCCGCTCATTTTCCAGAATATTCTCGTCCCAGAACCGGATTTCACCCCTGTCCGGATGCACAAAGTCAAACAGCGCATTCAGGGTGGTGGACTTTCCCGCACCATTTCTGCCGATAAAACCAGTGATTTTTCCCTGCTCCAGAGAAAAACTCACATTATCCAACAAAAAAGAAGGGAACTTTTTAGTCAGATTCTTCACTTTTAAAACATTCATTAACAGTATTCCTTTCTTCCATTTACAGGTGTGCCTCCTGTCGGGTACTTCGGCAGGCATAGCTGTTTTTCTATAAATAACACAGCTTATATAAAAAACCACGGTGTTCGTTATTCCTCCGGATTCTCTCTTGCCCTTTTGCAGGCATCAATGAAGGCATCTGCCGGAATCAATGCCATTCCCTGTTGTATATCTCCAAGCACCATGAGGGTATCTCCCGGATTAATTTTAAAAACTCTTCTCGCCTTCACCGGAATCACGATCTGCCCTCTCTCGCCCACCGTAACCGTGCCAAAAACAAATTTCCCCTTCGGCGGCACACCTTTGCCCGGACCATCATCAGACATGTCGGAATTCACCAGGTCATCCAGCGTCACCTCAAATAATTCTGCCATCACAGAGCTATGCATGACATCCGGAAGACTCTCATTGTTTTCCCATTTGGCTATCGTCTGACGGGAAACACCGATTTTTTCTGCCAGCGCTTCCTGCGATAACTTGTCACGTTTTCTTAAGATAGAAATATTCGTACCAATCATACTTTTCACACCTTTCCCACTATCTCTATTTTAAACGGTTCTCAGGCGCAATACCATTAACGAATATTAACGATTTTCTGATTATTATGTTAAAAAATGTGGCAAATCTTTGTATATCACAAGCGCAAGCTCCCTCTTTTCTCGCTTGCGCTCATTATATCGTGAGCAAATCTCACTCAATAATTTCGCCGCTCGCCAAGAGTGAGCAAGCTCCCTCTTTTCTCGCTTGCGCTCATTATATCGTGAGCAAATCTCACTCAATAATTTCGCCGCTCGCCAAGAGTGAGCAAGCTCCCTCTTTTCTCGCTTGCGCTCATTATATCACAGGCCCCATGAATTTCTCCTCCATCTTTTTCTTCACCAGAGCAAACATGATCAGGCACATGATAAGCTGTGCCAGAGAGGATGCCGGCGTCCCAAGTCCAATCATAAACAGGGTAACATTTGGCAGTCCACTCATAAAGATTACTACCGGAATACGTACACAGAAGGCTCCGATAATACCCTGAAGCATAACAAACAGGGTATTTCCACACCCATTGTAATAACCGATAAAGCAAAATACACTGGATATAATAAAGCAATCTATCGCATATGCTTTCAGATAACTGTGAGCTGCTGCGATAACCGCCTGATCCTGTGTGAAAATATTCGCAAGCATATCTCCGTGGAAAAATGCCAGCCAGGCCATCACCACACCCACCATCAGGGAAGTGATAATCCCGTACAGAAGAGCCCTTCTGGCACGATCCAGACGTTTTGCTCCGATATTCTGGGCCACAAAGGCAGACATGGACTGTGTATATGCAATGGGCACAAGCATAATAAACAGACAGACCTTCTCGCCGATACCGATACCTGCAGATTCTATAACTCCCATTTTGTTTACTACCATCTGGATAAACAAAAATGAGATGCTCACCAGCAGATCCTGCAGAGAAATCGGAATACCCAGCCGCAGCTCCCGGGCTATGATAGCCTTGTCAAACCGAATCAACTTGGGAGAAAATTCAAATGGAAGTTTCTTCTT
>JBJELP010000208.1:0-8797 GCA_051879215.1 Lachnospiraceae bacterium | reverse complement strand
ACGATTTCCCCATGACCTCCTTCTGAAAAGGGATCAGAAATCCCTGCAAAGCGGAATTTTCGCTTCATGCCCTCAGTCAGTTCCGGTTTGTTCATCTGTCCATTTTCATAAAATAGGGATATTTTATTGATTCCATCCTCACGGTCAAACAATGCTGCCTGTTCCACTCTCCGGAAGATACCTTTCCCCGGTATCATATAACACCCGATCAGTACACCGATATCCAGGAATGAATGCACCTCTGCCGAAACATCCTTTTTCATCATATTGCAGATCCGGTCCGGAATTTTCCGCACATCATCCGTATGAATTGTTGTCATACAGCTGATTCCGGTGGACATGGATTCCAGCAGATACTCCACTTCGGAGGATCGGGCCTCTGACAGAATCAGCCATCCGGGCAGCTGACGAATACAGGCTTTGATGGCCTGACTGTAAGAAAATGTGGAACCCACTTTGATTTCCATACCGTCTTTTTCCGGATTCATGGAACAATATCGTATCTCCAGATTATCCTCCACCGTAATTACTTTTTTATCCGCCGGAATATAAGCAGTCAGCGCTTTCAGGTATTCCGTCTTCCCGGCCCCGGGCAATCCGGCTGCCATGACAGTAAAACCGGCCTTCACCGAATTGCACATAAAAATATCCAGTTCTCTGCTGCAGTACCCTGATTCGATCATCTTTCGACGATTCAGCCGCCTTACTGCCGGTGTTTTCCGTATCGATATACTTCTTCCGGTTCCTGTAACCGATTCATGGATAATGGAAATCCGAAGGTCTTCCGTCTCCGCCTCCAGCAGCGGCTCATACTGATTAAAAGAACGGTTCATCAGATTGGCAAGCCGCATGCTGAATCGATTCAGAAAACCCTGGTCTGCAGCAAAGGAGTTCACGCAATAACGTCCGTTTTTCAAATGATCCACCCAGAGTGTTCTTCCGTTATAATTGATATCCGTGATCTGTTCATCCCGTATATATGGCAGCAGACTGCCAAACATCTCATCAGCAAGATATAAATCAGCCAAATATCCTCCTATCCGTTCAAAGCACTGCCTGCAAAATCAGAAATAACTGTTATCATTGCATCCTGAATCACGGAAGAAACCGGTTCCGCAATTCCAATCAGCAGAAGAACCACACTGATTACAAACAGAGAAATACCATACTCTTCAAGAAATGCTTTCATAAAATCACCCTTTCTTTCTGATCTGTTGCTTTCTGCAGGGTGCGCCTCCCTGCAGTTCACTTCATATAACAGAAATGTATCCATCTTTGAATTACTGTTATACGCAAAAAAACACATGTATCACGTAAACGCTTACAGGCTTTACAATAACACATGTGTTTATGACTGTCAATATAGTTATTTACTTATAACAACTTTTAATAATTTTTTTAGAATTACCAGACTTTTTCCGGATACAGTCCGGAATTTCTCATGTATTTCAAAGCAGCTTCCACAGATTCCTTATCTTCATGGTAGGTAACACCATACCATTTATCCTCCGATTTCAATACCCGGACATCGGCCTTGTTTTCATTCAGCAGTTCGGTTACCACAGTGGGAAGGTAATATTCGCATTTCAGCGGATTTTTCGGAAGATTTTCCGACAGGAAACCGGCAAAGCGTTGATCCACTTCCGCAATGAAACTGCTGCTGAATCCCCACATATTCATGGAAACAATGGTCTCCGGTGAAATGTCCTGCCAGGTTTTTCCATCATCTTCGGAAAAAGCCGCACCGTCTCCTTTACGGATGATCCGGGTCCGTTCCGTTACGCTGACAAGATGCTCTGTTTCATCAAGAACACAGCATCCCCGTGAAACGTATCCGTTGTCTGTCAATGTATTTCCCAGCCGGTATCCAACCATCACATAATGATACTTTTCATCATCTTCTGTGGAAGAAAGATACTGATAAATCTGACGAAATGCAGATTTTCCATAATAATCGTCTGCGTTGATCACCGCAATGGGACCATCCACCACATCTTTGCAGCAGAGAACAGCATGAGCTGTTCCGAACGGTTTTACACGACCCTCCGGTACGGAAAATCCCTCGGGTATGTTCTCCAGATCCTGGTATACAAAAACAACTTCCGCATGTTTCATAACACGGCCGGCGATGCCGTCCCGGAAATCCTTTTCGTTTTCTCTTTTAATAATAAAAACAAATTTCTTAAATCCGGCTTCAATTGCATCGTAAATGGAATAGTCGATGATGATATTACCCCATTCGTCAACGGGGTCAATCTGCTTTAATCCGCCGTATCTGCTTCCCATACCGGCAGCCATGATTACAAGAACAGGTTCTTTCATTCCCTATGCCTCCTCTTTTATATATCCGTTTTCTTTCAAAAGTCTGTAAAGTGTTGGCTCTGCCTGAAATTCCTGCAGAATCTGGTTCACTTCCTCCAGGCATTTCTCTCTGTGACGGATATCCTGTCTGGATTTCATCCCATCTGATTTCTGCCTGATTGCACGAATCAACAGATTTTTCGGGGTATTCTCCAGCTCAACAAATTCCAGAATCTGGGTCTTGTAACCGCAGTATTCCAGAAGATTTCCACGGATGGCATCTGTAATCAGTGCCGCAGTCCGCTCCTTAATAATGCCATATTTCTCTATCAATGGCAAGCTTTTCATTTTCATCCGGCTGTTTATCTCATGCTGACAACAGGGAACCGAAAAAATCATGGGTGTTTTCCAGCAGATTGCATGGAACAATGCATAATCTGTCGCTGTATCACAGGCATGAAGGGTGATGACCATATCCGCCGGATTTTCATTTTTATATCCGTTAATGTCACCCATTTCAAAATGAAGATGATTGTAGCCATACCGTTTTGCCGCTTCATTACAGTGTCGGATTACCGCCTCCTTCAGATCCAGTCCGGTCATTTCCACCTGTATCTTACGGATTTCTGTAAAATAATAATAGAGAATAAAGGTCAGATAGGACTTTCCGCATCCGAAATCCACAATACGAAGGGTCTCCTGATCCCAGTTTTTTACCGCATCATCGATTATTTCCACAAAACGGTTGATCTGACGGAATTTATCCTGCATGGAAGCGACCACTTTTCCTTCTTTTGTAAAAATACCCATGTCCACCAGAGGCGGGATTACCGTTCCTTCTTCCAGCAGATACTGTTTCCTGCGGTTATGCTCCATCTGTCTGGACGGTCTGCTGCTGCTTTCTTTCAGTAATTTCTTTTTGAAGGAAATCTTTCCTTTTCTGGAAATCAGAAGGCTGAATTCCGCTTCATCCGACCATGCATTCATCTGAAGGAAGTCTCCGTCCAGGAACTGACAAATTCCCTCTACCACCTGATCCAACGTAAGATTCTCATGAAACACCTGCGTTTCCGTATATTTTTCTGCCTGATAATATCCTTTTTTCAGCAGAATATTGATTTTTTTATAAGCCGGCGTTTTCAGAACCGGTTTACTGATTACGATTTTATATGGATGTGCAGACAGGATTTCCGCTGCATACTGTTCCAGTTGAATCATAGTTATTCCTTTCCTTCTCTTAATCCCGTCGGAAACCTCCTGCATCCCATACAGAAGTTTTCTGATCCTTACAGTAAAAACATCAGAAGCGGTGCTGTCACAAGGGACATCACGGTGGTAACCAGTACCAGCTTGGATGCATATTCCACATTTGCATGGTATCTGGCAGAAAGAAGAACCGTGGTTGCACCGGCAGGCATTGCAGACAAAATCATGGAAGAACCGATCAGCGCTTCTCCCATGTTCAACATATGAAGAATCAGAAATGTAATCACCGGAAGGATAATCATTCGAATCAGTGCGACCCGCAGAATCCCCTTTTCCATCACATTTCGAAGACCGACATCTGCAATCATGGCACCCACAATCATCATGGAAACCGGAGCAACGCAGGCACCTGTTCGTTCCAGTGTAATTTCAATAAAATCCGGGAACGTAACCTGAAGCAATCCCCGAAGCATACCCAGTTCCACCGCAATAATATTGGGGTTTTTCAGAACTTTCCAGACAATATCCTTCCGATCCGCATCGCTGTGGGAAAGCATGCTGATACCGGCCGACCACATAAACACACGATTGGGAACAACAAATACCGATGCATACATCAGCCCTTCCGCACCAAAGGTATCGTTGGCCAGAGGAAGCCCGGCAAAACCTGCATTATTTACCAGCGTTGCATATTTCATAACCGACTGTTTATCCTCTGAAAAATCGCGGTAGGCAATCCTGCCCAGCCAGATGGCAAGCAGACAGATCACAAGAGATACAATCAGTGCAACAGCCGCTGCCCGCAGATTGTCCAGAGTCATGTTTTTAAAGGAATTAAATACCATGCAGGGCATCAGAATGTTCAGAACAAAATCGATGAATTTCTGCTGATTCTGTTCATTGATAATCTGTTTCTTTCTGGCATAGACTCCCATCAGCATATAGATCAGAAGCACGGACTGAATATCCACCATCTTCAGAAAATTTTCCATTTTCATTCCTTCTTTCTTCTTCTGCATTTCCGAATACGGTATGTTTTACAGTGTACAATCAACTGCACAGTGAAGCAAGAAAGAAATACCTATTATAATGATAAGGAAAGCTTAATGTTCTTCTCTGAAATCGGATTCCACATAATCTGACATTTCCGCCAGTTCCGGCAAAAGCAGAGTCAGAAGCCAGATATACAGTACTGCGCTGCCAAGCATAATGCCATGCAGAATCTGCATGCTGATAAATGAAAAAGCTGCGGCAAAAAGAAATAATGCCGGCATAACCAGAAGCATCAGATGGCGGAGTCTGTTAAAATACTTCTGTCTCTTTCCTGCCATAAAGGAAATCTTCGTCCTGATTCCCTCCCATGCAGGGTTACGATACAGAAAATATACAACAAACAGTCCCGCTGCCAGTGCCATTCCCGCAAACAGCTGCGGCAGAATTCCTCCATGATATTGTTCTGTTCGAATCTGTACCATAAAGACATCCGCTGCAGCCTGGGCTGCGCCGTACACAAGAAATACAAGCATCTGCTGTGCATCCCTGACATCCGGTTCATCCATCCGTTTCCGTATCAGAGTCATGGTTTTATCAATTGTATTGCAGATCACAAGGGTAACCGCTGCAAGAACAAACAAGCTGAAAACAATACGAAAAACCGCATTGAACACATATCCGGATTTTATGGCAGCCAGATCCACACCGGCTTCGCTGCTGTGTTTATGTACAAAGGCCAGAGCCTCATTACGCACCACATCTTTCCCTTCTGCCTCCATCTGTATTTCAAGAGTATCTCTGACCTCCATGGGATCTTCCGGGATTTCAATCCGGACAGCATCTTCTCCGGTCACAAAAATATCATCCATTTCCTCATTCTCTCCGACAGAATTCTTCTCCTGCCGGGATGCTCTCCAGGCAACCGCCTGAGGAATCAGAAATTCCTCTTCCATTTCGTGCAGTTTATCCTGCATCTGAAATGATTTTTTCAAATGGTACAGCCCGTCCTCTTCCAGCTGATAGCTGTTCTGCCAGTCGGCAAGTTCTGCTGAGGTCATATATATACTGACCTGACCAAAGGCATCATAAGAAAGAGCGGTGGCAAGAGCAAATTCCATCCCCTGACTGTCTGCTCCCGTATTTTTCAACCCGTAAACCGAATCTGCAATCCCACAGATACAATACATCTGAATCAGAAACAGTAAAAAAGCACCTCCCAGATACTGCCAGTATGCTCTGAGATTGCCCAGAATACGTTTCATTGGTATCAACCCCCTTCACAGGAAATACAGCCGCATTTCCCTGACGGAATGATCTTGAAATCCTCCGATACAGCTGCCTGTAAAGTATAACACAGGGATCTGCTCTTCTGCAAGAAAGAATCCTTTTTTAAAAAGTATCGAATAAAAGGAAAAAAATATGGAATTTTTGGAAAAATTAGTCAGTATGTCCTTTTTTATGTCGAAAACACAAAAAGTATCGGTAAATGTGTTTCTTGACACAAAGAAGAAATGCTTATTATAATTGCAATGTTATTTTTGTATACCTGTATCTATATGATGTCAGGGGCATGAAACGCGGAAAAATCCGCAGGTATCATGGTGTAAATCCTTTCCCCCTATTATATATGTATACAATTTGGAGAAATAGGTACATATCGGTACTTATTTATGATTTAACGAGGAGGTTCAAGAATGAGTACAACCTTGAATAAAGAAACTTTCAAAGCTGAAGTCAAGAACTATCTGAAAAACCTTTACCGAAAAACCATTGATGATGCAAGCCAGCAGCAGATTTTCAATGCAGTTGCATATGCACTGAAAGAAACAATCGTTGAACAGTGGATGGCTACCCAGAAAGCATATGATGAGCAGGATGCCAAAATGGTATACTACCTGTCCATGGAATTCCTGATGGGACGTGCACTTGGCAATAACATCATCAACCTGCAGGCTTCCGAAGTTGTAAAATCTGCTCTGGAAGAACTGGGACTGGATCTGAATGTAATCGAAGATACCGAAAGAGACTACGCTCTGGGTAACGGCGGTCTGGGCCGTCTGGCTGCCTGCTTCCTGGATTCTCTGGCTTCTCTGGGATATCCTGCATATGGATGCGGTATTCGTTACAAATACGGTATGTTCAAACAGAAAATTGAAAACGGTTACCAGAAGGAAGTTCCGGATGACTGGCTGAAGAATGGCAATCCTTTTGAAATCCGCCGTGAAGAATATGCAAAAGAAGTTCGTTTCGGTGGTTATACATACGTTGAACACGATGAAAAGGGCCGCCCTCATTACAAACAGAAAGATTATCAGGCTGTTCGTGCCATCCCCTACGATCTCCCCATCGTCGGTTACGGCAACAATGTGGTAAATACACTGCGTATCTGGGATGCAGAACCTGTCACAGCATTTGATCTGGAACATTTCGGCCGCGGTGATTACAAGAAAGCCGTTGAATCCGAAAACCTGGCAAGAAATATCGTAGAAGTGCTGTACCCCAATGATGAACATTACGCCGGTAAGGAACTTCGTCTGAAACAGCAGTATTTCTTCATCTCCGCTTCTGTACAGACAGCCCTGAAGAAATATCTGAAGAATCCCAAGCACACCGATATCCGCAACCTGCATGAAAAAGTTTGCTTCCAGTTAAATGATACCCATCCTACCGTAGCAGTTCCCGAACTGATGCGTCTGTTAATGGATGAATATCAGCTGGAATGGGATGAAGCATGGGAAGTAACCAACAAGACCTGCGCTTATACCAACCATACCATCATGGCTGAAGCACTGGAAAAATGGCCCATCGAGCTGTTCTCCCGTCTGCTGCCCCGTATCTACCAGATTGTGGAAGAAATCAACCGTCGTTTCTGCAGCGAATTACAGAAAAAATATCCGGATAACTACAAGGAAAAAATTGCTAAAATGGCAATTATTTACGACGGACAGATCCGTATGGCAAACATGGCCATCGTAGCCGGCTTCTCCGTAAACGGTGTAGCTCAGCTTCATACAGAAATTCTGAAGAATCAGGAACTGAAAGATTTCTATCAGATGTATCCGGAAAAATTCAATAACAAGACAAACGGTATCACACAGCGTCGTTTCCTTCTCCACGGCAACCCTCTTCTTGCAGATTGGGTTACCAATAAAATCGGCGATGAATGGATTACCGATCTGTCCCGCATGAAAGGACTGGAAGTATACGCCACCGATCCCAGATGTCAGGCAGAATTCATGCAGATCAAATATCTGAACAAGGTTCGTCTTGCAAAATACATCAAGGAAAACAACGGCATCGATGTGGATCCCCGTTCCATCTTTGACGTACAGGTAAAACGTCTGCACGAATACAAACGTCAGCTGTTAAACATCCTGCACGTAATGTATCTGTACAACCAGATCAAGGAACATCCCGATATGGACTTCTATCCCAGAACCTTCATCTTTGGTGCAAAGGCTGCTGCAGGCTACCGTATCGCCAAGCTGACCATCAAACTGATCAACAGCGTAGCAGATGTGATCAACAACGACGCTTCCATTAACGGAAAGATCAAGGTTGTATTTATCGAAGATTACCGTGTATCCAATGCTGAATGGATCTTTGCAGCATCAGATGTCAGCGAACAGATTTCCACTGCAAGTAAGGAAGCTTCCGGTACCGGCAACATGAAGTTCATGCTGAACGGTGCACTGACACTGGGTACCATGGACGGCGCCAACGTGGAAATCGTTGAAGAAGTCGGCAAAGACTATGCTTTCATCTTCGGTCTCTCCGCTCAGGAAGTCATCGACTACCAGAACAACGGCGGCTACAATCCCATGGACATCTTCAACAACGATATGGAAATCCGTCAGGTACTGATGCAGCTGATCAACGGCTTCTACTCCAAAGATGATCCGGAACGTTTCAGAGATCTGTACAACTCTCTGTTAAACACCTATGTAACATCCAAGGCAGATACCTACTTTATTCTGAAAGACTTCCGCTCTTATGCAGAAGCACAGAAACGTGTGGAAGAAGCTTACAAGAACACCAGCTGGTGGGCTGAAGCAGCCATCCGCAACGTGGCTAACGTAGGCAAGTTCTCATCCGACAGAACCATTCAGGAATATGTGGATGACATCTGGCATCTGGATAAGCTTACCGTGACTCTGGACGAAGAATAATCAGGTCAATGGCATTTAGTTAAGCATTAAAAATAGATTTTATTTAAAAGGGACTGTCACACTGATTCAATTCAGGTTCTTTCTGAACTTTGGATATCTTAGTAAAAAACAGGTACATTATGTACCTG
>JBJELP010000207.1:0-8843 GCA_051879215.1 Lachnospiraceae bacterium | reverse complement strand
GCGTGGCATCCATGACCTATCTGAAGGCAGTGGAAGCCGGTGTGGATGTGATCGACACCGCCATGTCACCTTTCTCCATGGGAACCTCCCAGCCGGCCACAGAAGTTATGGTGGAGACCTTCAAGGGAACCCTCTATGACACCGGTTTTGACCAGAACCTGCTGGCTGAAATTGCAGATTATTTCCGTCCCATGCAGGAAGAGGCACTGAATACCGGCCTTCTGAACCCCAAGGTGATGGGCGTCAACATCAAGACCCTGTTATACCAGGTACCAGGCGGCATGCTGTCCAACCTGGTTTCCCAGCTGAAGGAACAGGGTGCAGAGAATAAATACTACGACGTGCTGAACGAAGTGCCCCGTGTAAGAAAAGATTTAGGGGAGATGCCGCTGGTAACCCCTTCTTCCCAGATCGTAGGAACCCAGTCCGTATTCAATGTTCTGATGGGTGAACGCTACAAGATGGCAACCGCAGAAACAAAGGCGATCCTGCGTGGGGAATACGGTGCAACCGTAAACCCCTTTGATCCGGAAGTACAGAAGAAGGTCATCGGGGATGAAACCCCCATTACCTGCCGTCCTGCAGACCTGATTCCCCCGGAACTGGAAAAGCTGGAAGCAGAAATGTCCCAGTGGAAAGAGCAGGATGAGGATGTCCTTTCCTATGCGCTGTTCCCTCAGGTGGCAGTGGAATTTTTCAAGGATCGTGAAGCAAAGAAGAGCAAGATCGATCCCAATGCTGCTGATACGGAAAACAAGGCATATCCGGTATAAAAACCTCTCAACACCCGGTATGCCTCACGCTGATTAACTGCCTGCAGCGTGAGGCATACGGGGTAAATCGGTCATACGATTTGCCGGGTGATTTTCATTAGGATTTTATAGAAAATCCGGAAAAGGATATGGTATGAATATGGAGAAAAAACATTTGATATTTCCACCGGTTGGACAACGGATTATCCGGTCTGTTTTTGCCACTGCCCTGTGTTTTTGTGTGTATTATCTTCGTGGGGAGCGGGGCATTCCCTTTTACTCTGCTCTGGCTGTGTTGCAATGTATGCAGCCTTACCGGGACAAAACAGCTAAAATTGCAAAAAATCGAATTACAGGAACGTTTATCGGAGCCTTCTGGGGGCTGATTGTCATATTGATCCAGCTTTATGTAATTCAGAATGGATATCAGGGAACATTTCTCAGCTATATGATGATTTCCCTGTTCACAGGTGTAGTTCTATATTCCACTGTAATGCTGAATGTAAAAAATACCGCGTATTTTTCCTGTGTTGTATTTCTCAGCATTACGGTAATGCATATGACCGATGAGAATCCTTTTTTATTTGTTTTCAATCGTGTCATGGATACTCTGATCGGAGTAGTATTAGCGCTTATGGTTAATTCCATACATTTGCCCAGAAAGAAAAACACCGATATTTTATTTGTGTCAGGAATAGACGATACCATACTGGCAAAGAACAACGAACTGGCGCCTTACAGTAAAGTGGAACTGAACCGCCTCATTGACACCGGCGCCAATTTTACAGTATCAACCATAAGAACTCCGGCTTCTGTGCGGGAATCAATGGAAGGCATCAATCTGAAACTGCCTGTCATTGCAATGGATGGGGCTGTTCTTTATGATATGAATGAAAATTCGTATCTGATGAAATATATCATGTCTCCTTCTCAGGCGGAAACAATCAGCACATTTTTTGAGGACGAAGGATTCTGTTTTTTTACCAATACGATCATAGACGATCTGCTGGTGATTTACTATGATTCCCTTGCCAATGAGGCGATGCAGGGAATTTACCGGAAAAAACGAAAATCACCGTATCGCAATTACGTAAAAAAGCACCAGCCGGTTTTTGAAAATATTGTATATCTGTTTTTAATTGATGAGAAAGAAATAGTCGAAAAACTGCATAAAAAACTGATGGAGCAGCCATGGATTTGTGATTTCAGGGTTGTTCTTGATGATTCGGTTAATTATCCCGGTTACGCCTATATGAAGATTTATCATAAAGATGCGACCAGAGAACATATGCAGCTGAATCTGCAGGCCATGCTGAATATGAACAAAATCGTTACATTCGGCAGTATTGAAGGAAAATACGATGTATATATCCAGAATGCAGATAAAGACCACATGGTAAAAAAACTGAAAAAATTATTTGAACCGGTCGGCATTTAAAAAGCATGACCCTGTGGATTTTAATGTTCACTGGGATATGCTTTTTTTGCATATGCAGATAGCGAGAGGTAATTAGATTCCTGCCCATGGAAATGATATAGTTGAATCATCAAAAGGAAACCAATTAACAAACTGATAAAAAAGTAATCAGGGAAATAGATTCAAATTCAAGAACAAATTCAGGAGGGATCGTTATGATGATGCAGCAGAAGGTTCAGGTAAATTATGCAACAGCCAGTATTTTTGGTTCTTATATCAACCGTGTAAAAACCATACCCGGAAGAGAACGCACCGAAGAACAGCGTCGGAAAGATAAAGAACGGATAGCAGCAATGTTCGAAATCATTGAAGATTATATTGAACAGGCTTAATGATTACAGATCAGTATGGAACCATTACGGGCCACAGACCGGAATTGAAGGAGAGGGTCTGCGGCCCTTTTTCAACATAAGGAAACAGACTGCAGGAGGAGCGAGATGGGATATCAGGAAAGAATTGGAAATCCTTTCAAGGGTTCGGATTATACCAAATTGAAAGCGTTTTTATATGACCAGGAACTGGATTATGATGAAAGTATTGAGCACACCATTATGCTTGAGGATGAAGGGAAAGTGATTGCCACCGGTTCGTGCCACGGCAATGTAATCAAATGTGTTGCTGTATCACCGGATTATCAGGGGCAGAATCTCCTTGGTACAATTATGACACATCTTATTTCTTATTTGTTTGGAAAAGGAATTACCCATTATTTTGGATTTACCAAACCGAAAAACAAGGATATTTTCTGCAATATAGGCATGTATCCCGTGGCAGAGACAAAGGATATTCTTCTTCTGGAAAACAAACGGAATGGTTTGCAGAAATATCTGATCAGACTGGAACAGGAAACAAAACAGGGGCAGGAGAAAGGACACGAAAATCCGGATGGTACCTGTATTGGAGCAATTGTTGCAAACTGCAACCCCTTCACAGCCGGTCATCGGTACCTGATCGAGGAGGCAGCAAAAGAATGTAAATGGCTCCATCTTTTTATCCTGTCAGAAGAACAGAAATTTCTGACCACAGCAGAACGGTTCCAGCTGGTACGCAAGGGTGTAGAGGATATCCGCAATGTAATCCTTCATGCCACATCGGATTATCTGATTTCGCCGGCTGTCTTTCCTACTTATTTCATAAAAGATAAGGTCAATGCATTTTCCATGAACTGTATGCTGGATATCCAGATCTTCAGTGAACTTATTGCAAAAAGGCTCGGAATTGAAAAACGTTTTGTGGGAAGTGAACCGGGATGCAGTGTAACCAGACAATACAATGAATGTCTCAAAAATGTGCTTCCCAACTATGGAATTAAAGTACAGGAAATTCATAGAATCGCAGCAGATGATCAACCTGTCAGTGCTTCCTGTGTCAGAAAACATTATGAAGCAGGGAACCTGAAAGCTGTGAAGTCCATGCTTCCGAAAACAACCTTTGATTATTTATCTTTAAAACAAAGAAAAGTAACGGTTCCACAGATGATGCAGGCCCGGGATGACAGAGCAGACCGCCAAAGGGAAATAATTAAAAAATGGAATCATCCGGTTATCTGTTTTATGCTGAATATTCCGGGAGAAATCAAAACATCTGAAGAGTATTTATGGGCTTTCCAGAAAGGAAAAAAACGGATTCTGGAAAA
Organism: Lachnospiraceae bacterium; assembly: GCA_051879215.1. Taxonomy (GTDB): domain Bacteria; phylum Bacillota; class Clostridia; order Lachnospirales; family Lachnospiraceae; genus TWA4. The sequence continues at coordinate 4,978 of JBJELP010000207.1, read as the reverse complement.
ACTGAAAGAGCAGAATATCCGAATTCTGGAACAGAATTCACTGGAGCCGGTAACCGGTTATGAGTTTTATCTGGCAATCGACGAATCAGCAGATCATTTGAAACGTCTGATGATTAAGCTGGAAGATGAAGACATGCTTGGAAGATTATTTGATATTGATGTAATTGATTCGACTGGAAAGAAAATCAGTCGATCCGATCTGGAAATGCCCATGCGAAAATGCATCCTGTGTGATCAGGAAGCACATGTATGCAGCCGCAGCAGAACGCATACAGTGGAGGAACTGATTCAGTATATAGCAGAGATCATTCACAAAGCGAGAAGCAAAAATCAATAACCAATACATCATATCATTTATTCGTATGGCTTATTCAAGAATCAATTCAAAAAGATAAAAGGGAAAGGGCAGGTGATATAAAATGAAAAGCAGTTCAGCATATCAGTCATTATATCAGATGGAGAAACAGGAAACTGTTTTCTGGAAACTGGTCAGGCAGAACATTGAAGCGGCATTATTGGGAGAGGTTTTTACAACTCCAAAGCCAGGACTGGTGGATTGTCATGACAGCGGAGCACATAAAGATATGGATTGCAATACTTTCATCAAAAGCACTTATGCAATTTCCCCTTATCTGACACAAATGGTATACGCAGGATATCACTGGAGAGATTCCGCTGAAAACGACATGGAAAGTCTGTTTCCCTTTATCCGTCAAATCGGTATTCAGGCGGAAAAAGCCATGTTTCGGGCAACGGAAGGGGTAAATACTCATAAAGGAATTATTTTCACCATGGGGATTCTTGGCGCAGCAGCAGGATATGATTTCCACCGAAAAGGGTATTTGGATATATCGGATGTTCTTGCAGTCGCCGGGGAAATGGTATATGAAGAAATGGAAAATGAATTTGCAGCCATGAAAAAACAGATTCCCAAAACCCACGGGGAAATACTGTTTCACAGGTATGGTGAAAAAGGAATCCGCGGTGAGGCACAGAACGGATTTCCTATCATCAGGGATATTTCCTGGCCGTGGATGATGAATTATATGCAGTCCGGTCTGAATTCAAATGCAGCTAAAATTAATGTTCTTCTTCAGATTATGGTTCATCTGAATGATACCAATATTTTAAGCAGAAGCAACTATATGGAAATGGAATGGATAAAAAGACAGGCGGCATACGTATTGGAAGTTGGTGGCGCAGGTACAGAAAAAGGCTGGAAAGAACTGACTCAAATGAATCAGGAATGCATCCGGAAGAATATCAGTCCGGGAGGAGCTGCTGATATATTGGCAGCAACCCTGTTCTTATTTTTAATGGAAGAAACCTTCAGGTGGAACGGGTTTAAAAACTACAGTACAATCTGATTGCCCTCTCTGATCATCGTACTTCCTCTGGGAACCACCACATCACCTTTTATACATGTAGATTATTTTTTTCGATAGTCTTTAGGCGTGCAGCCCATGACTTTATAAAACATTTTGCCGAAATAACTGCTGGAACTGAATCCGCAGTTTTCACTTATGGTTGTGATACTCTGGTTTGTCTGCAGCAGCATTTGGGCAGCCATACGAATCCGGTATTCATTCAGATAATTGACAGGTGAGAGTTTAATACAGCGCTGAAAACATCGTGTGCATTCACGGGTACTGATATTGGCTGTGGAGGCGATATCAGACAGAGTGATTTTTTCCATATAATGTTCATGGATGTACTGCATCATAATTTTGATCCTGTCCACATCAATATTATTTTTATCCGTGCAGCTGCTGGCACGGATTTCTTCGGTTTCTTCCAGCAGCATAAGCCAGAAGCGACTCAGTTCAGTACGTATCTCAAATTCATATCCGAAAGATTCTGTTCTGTTCATTTCTATCATCTTCAGGAATTTTTCAATCATGCGGATTCTCCGGTAAGAGTCGGCATGAATGATGAATGTTTCCAGATCCCTGCATTTTATAATAGGAAATAAGTATTTTTGTTCAAACAGGCTGTTGTGCAGACCTGACAAAAATCCCATATTAAAAATATGGGCGTATATTTTACATCCTTTCATATTATCTTTTGCCTGTATTTCGTGAAGGATGCCGGAATTGACGAAAAATAATTCCCCTTTTTTTATGTACTGAATCTGTTCGGCCGTTTTGAGTGCTACTTCTCCTTCCGCAATATAGTCGATCTCCAGAGCAGGATGCCAGTGCCAGGCTATGCATTGATCGATCTGAGCGTCAAGTTCCGCATATTTGCATACGTAAGGAAATACTGCAGCATTCATAGGAAGAATTTCTTTCTGATTAAGTCCTGTCATAAATTCTGAGTTAATAATCATGTCTTCTGAATCTCCTTTTTGCCGTTTTTTGTATCTGTTATTTTCCGTAATATTTCTGATGAATTTTCTGATTTTGAAATCGTCCTGTACGATCTATTCCGTGTCTGTATTTTACTGTTTTTTCACATCAAATCTGCTTCGGATTGGAAGAAAAGACAGGCATAAAAACGGGATAAAATCAGATTTAATAGTAAAATTATATAAAAATCATAGTTTAAAATCAAGTCTCTATATTACTATTATTTGCCTTGAATTGTGTTTTTTTTGGAATTACTTATCAATATAATAGAGGCATAAAGACAAACGAACTGAATTTAAAAAAAGTGAATACAACAGTTCAGGAGTAATGAACTGTCCGGGATGATGGAGGAAAAACATGGAGGAAATCAAAGACAACTGGATTTTTGATGGTAATAATTTCTGGCCGGATCCGGTCCTTCACGGACTGAAGGAGAGGCATATACCGGATTCTCTGTATGATTCCCTGTATAAAGCACAAATGCAGTGGCCTGATAAATGGTGCCTTGTAGATGATAATGGGACAGCTTGTACTTATCGTCAGTTGTGGCACAAAGTTAATGATTTTGCTGAACTGCTGTTTCATGTTTACCATGTGAGACAAGGAATGCATGTAGGGATTCTTTTATACAATAGTCTGGAGTTTTGTGTCAGTATCTATGCACTGAACAAACTCGGTGCAGCAGCAGTTCCCTTACCAACAAAATACCGCAGACCGGAAATCTGGTCTCTGATTGAAAAAGCGGATTTGAAAGGTGTTATTTTTCATAAAGATTTCGAGGAGTGGTTTCCGGACGAGGACAAGGAAATGTTTCATATCTGCCTGGACGTAAATGCGCTAAGTGCATTACAGCATATTCACGAACCGGAGATGAAGATGTTCCGGACAGAAGACAGGACAGAAGATACAGCTATTCTGATGTTCACTTCCGGTACAACTTCTCACAGCAAAGGGGTTCTGCTTACTAACTCCAATATTATGCATGCTGTAATCATTTATCAGAAAATATTCCATATTTCTGAAAAAGATAAGACGGTGATTCCTGTTCCTGCTTATCATGTTACAGGACTTGTGGCACTGATAGCGCTGTTCTTACATGCAGGAGGCTGCATATGGCTGCATAAATATTTTGATGCGGACCGGGTGTTAAAAGAAATAACAGATCAGCATATGACCTTTCTGCATGCGTCACCCACAGTATTTTCTTTTCTGCTGGAAAAACGGAAAGATTATCCTGAACTTCCGTATGTGAAGGCAATTGCCTGCGGCAGCAGCAATATGCCAAAAAATAAAATCATGGAAATGAAAAAATGGATGCCTCAGGCGGAGTTTCATACCGTGTACGGACTGACTGAAACATCATCACCGGCGGCTGTTTTTCCGGGAGACGCTGCAGGCAGCGAGTATATCGGTTCATCAGGTTTTGCAGTTCCCGGGCTTCAGTTTAAGATCTGTGATGAACAGGGAAATTCGCTTCCGCCGCTGAAGACCGGAAGTGTCGTATTGAGGGGAACAACGGTTACTCCCGGATATTACCGGCAGAGTCGGGACGTGCTGTCGGATGGATGGCTGGATACGGGAGATATGGGATATTTCAATCAGGAAGGTTACCTTTATATCGTAGACAGAAAAAAAGATATGATTAACCGGGGAGGAGAAAAGGTATGCGGTTTTGATGTGGAAAATGTCCTTTATGGAATCCCTGGAATCCGGGAAGCAGCAGTGGTAGGGATTGAAGATGAGCGGTATGGTGAGGTTCCGGCTGCTATGGTGGCTGCAGATCCCGAAGCGATGCTGACAGAAGAAACGATCAGGGGGATTTTAAAAACACAACTGGCAAAGTTCCAGATTCCTGCCAAAATCATGTTTTGTAAAAGACTGCCATTAACAGCCAACATGAAGATCGATAAAAAAGAAATCCGCAGACAATTATCAAATAAAACAGAGGAGGAAAAGTGATGAAGCAACCCAAATTTATCAGCCCGGAAGAGGCGGCGCGTATGATTGAAGATAACAGTACTGTTGCAACCATAGGTATGACACTGGTATCTGCTTCCGAAAGCGTTTTGAAAGCAGTGGAACAGCGCTTTCTGGAGACGGGAAAACCCTGCGGCCTGACGCTGGTTCATTCCTGCGGACAGAGTGATCGCGACAGAGGAATTCAGCATTTCGCTCATGAAGGCATGCTGAAACGCATTATCGGCGGCCATTGGGGACTTCAGCCCAGGATGATGGAGCTGATTGCAGAAAATAAAATTGAAGCTTACTGCATTCCACAGGGACAGTTCGCACAGCTGTACCGTTCCATGGCAGGCGGCGAGCCTGGAAAGATTACAAAAGTTGGTCTGGGAACATTTGTAGATCCGCGAATTGAAGGGGGTAAGATGAACGAACGCACCAAAAATGCACCGGATATTTCCGATGTACTGACCATAGATAGTGAAGAATATATGCGTTACCGTCCCATTCCTCTGGATTACGTGATTATCAGGGGAACGTATGTGGATGAAGCGGGAAATCTTACCACAGATGAGGAGGCTATGCAGCTTGAAGTCTTTCCGGCGGTTATGGCATGCAAAAAATTCGGCGGCAAGGTAATTGCTCAGGCCAAGTATAAGGTTAAAAACGGT
>JBJELP010000206.1:0-33535 GCA_051879215.1 Lachnospiraceae bacterium | reverse complement strand
CGAAGAATAGAAGATGAAGACTTCGGCAAATCACATAAAAAAGTACATGAGAACATGCAGGCGGAATATATAAAGGATCTCTGCATGAGTAATTTCAGAGATAGAATTGAACTTCCGTATCTGCCTTTTATAGTCTCTGAATATACCTTTGAAAACTATCATTTTGGAGATGAAAATAAAATTGCTGTTGAGAAGCTTAATGATTTTATGTGCCAGGAATCCGGCGGTGCTTTTATTCTGTACACAAAAAGTACAGAAACCAGTGTAAAAAGGAAACTTTATGCACTTTCACATGCTGTAGCAAATCGATATAAAACAAGTACTTTTTTCACAGCAGAAATATATGCGAGTATGGTAATTGAAGCTATATTACACGGCGATGAGGCTATGAAACGTTTTCAGAGGTCATTTTATAATGCAGATTATCCGGATCTGATCATTGAAGGAATTCATTTTGTATTGAATATGAGGGCAGTAGCAGCTTATTTGAGTGAACTGATTCGATTTGCCAGATCTCACAACAGACATATGGTTCTGACACTGGAAATTAAACCGGAAATTGAGATTTATGCACAACTGGAAGAACTTCTGTTGAATGCAGATGGGGCAGAAATAGTGTAGAATTCATGAATTTGCTTTCTGGATTTCGCCATGATATAATGGCACCACATACCAAGACATCAGGAGGCTTAATATGTCATTTATCAGTGTATTCGATGTTCTGGGGCCCGTTATGATCGGTCCTTCCAGCTCACATACTGCGGGCACCGCACAGATCGCATTTCTGGCGCAGAAAATGATCGGGGGAAATGTAAAGAAGGTGGAATTTATTCTTTACGGTTCTTTTGCCAGAACCTATCAGGGACATGGAACGGATCGTGCTCTGCTGGGCGGAATTATGGGATTTTCAACGGATGACACCAGGATCTGCGATTCTTTCCGCATTGCACAGGAACGGGGATTGGAGTTTTCTTTCCAGATTGATGAGAAAGATACGGATATTTATCCCAATACAGTGGATATCCGTATGATCAGTTCTGAAGGCCGGGAAATGTCGGTAAGGGGAGAATCCCTGGGCGGCGGAAAGGTACGTATTGTGCAAATTAATCAGGTGGAAGTGGATTTCACAGGAGAATACAGTGCGGTCATTGTAATACATTGGGACAAACCGGGTGTGGCTGCCCATATTACAAAATGTCTCAGCGACAGCAACGTGAATATTGCGTTTATGAGACTTTTCCGTGAAGCAAAAGGACATACTGCTTATACAATTGTAGAATCGGATGATCATCTGCCTTTAAATATTACAGAAAAAATCCGGGAAAACAGTTTCGTATCAGATGTTATGATCGTGCAGCCCTAGTACATCGAATAATAATTAACCAGTCATCTCACTTGCCTGATTTTTATTATTCGATGTACTAATGGTACCGTGAAAGGAGAAAAAAGACAATGGATTTTCGAAATGCCGCAGAGCTTCTGAAGTTGTGTCATGAGAATCAGATGCAGATTTCGGATGTGATGAAACAGCGGGAGTGCAGTCTGGGAGAGACGACCATGGATGCAATCGATCATCGCATGAAACATGTTCTGGATGTGATGCGTCAATCTGCTGCTGTTGCTTTGATAAACCCCAGACAGTCCATGGGAGGATTGCTTGGCGGAGAGGCGAAAAAACTGAACACCCATCGGGAAGAAGGCAAAAGTATTTGTGGAAATATCCTTGGAAAAGGAATCGCCTATGCCATGGGCGTTCTGGAAGTCAATGCTTCCATGGGTCTGATCGTTGCAGCTCCCACTGCAGGATCAGCAGGGATTGTGCCGGGGCTTCTGCTGGCACTGCAGGATGAATATCAGATATCCGATGATCGTCTTGTGGATGCTTTATTTAATGCAGGTGCCATCGGATATCTTGCCATGCGCAATGCAACCGTTGCCGGTGCGGTGGGCGGTTGTCAGGCAGAAGTGGGGGTAGCCTCTGCCATGGCGGCATCCGCAGCTGTGGAGCTGATGGGAGGAACACCGGAGCAGTGCATGAGTGCAGCCGGTACCGTTCTGATGAACATGCTTGGACTGGTCTGTGACCCGGTGGGCGGATTGGTGGAATATCCCTGTCAGAACCGGAATGCATCAGGTGTGGCCAATGCCTTAATTGCAGCCGAAATCGCACTTTCCGGCATCCGTCAGCTCATTCCGCTGGATGAAATGATTTCTGCCATGTATACAGTAGGTAAGAGGATGCCTGCAGAACTTCGTGAAACCGCCCTCGGAGGATGTGCAGCCACCCCTGCCGGATGCGGATTGTGTTCCGGCTGTCAATCGGTGTGAGCCAAACCGCCAATGGGTGTGAGTCATACCGGAAAGAAAAATACGACGGGACTTTTATTTCTTAAACTATTTTTTCTGTGGAAGGGGTTTGAAGACTGCCTTCCACTTCTTTTTTTTATTGCTGCTGTAAGATGGATCCGGCAGCGGCCTCTGATAGAATCGGCAGTTATTTTCAACAAGTGCCTGCAATGTGCAGGGGGTAAAATCATTGATATCTGCGGAAGCATTTAATACACGGTCTAATCCTTTCAGAAGGTTAAATAAATCAGGTTTTGTGCGGTGTATATGCCCATGGATCATATAGCCCCGCTGGCGATAGACCATTGGATAGTGGCTGAGGAGAATATGGGTATCCCCGTCATCCAGTTCATAAAAATCTGACACCGTTTCAAAATATTGAAAAAGCATTTCCTGATTATCCAGACCCGTATCGTGATTTCCACGGATCAGGTGTTTGTGCCCTTTCAGCAGTCCCAGCTGTGTGGGGATGGGATGGTCATGCTGGCCGACATCGCCGATCACATAAACAGTGTCATCATCCGAAACAACTGAATTCCAGTTTCGAATCAGGGCATCATTCATTTCTTCCACGGTTTTAAAAGGTCGTTCTGCTTCATTCAGTACTCGCTCACTGTCAAAATGCAGATCTGAAATATAGTAAATCATTTTAATCACTCCAATAAAATAGTCTTTTCCAAACTCCAGTCAGGTCATTGGAATTTATCCAAACTTCAGTCAGGTTATTAGAAGAATTCCAGCTGTTTGGACAAAATCCAGAAAAGAAACCATACAATATCCAAAAGTCTCCGGTCGCTTATCGAATTACGGTGGTTTGAAGTAAAAATTCTTAGAAAAATGGCTAAAAACAACAATTATAAAGAGTTTTGAACCAAAAAGTCATCTGGATAGCAGAAAGAATGATATCGATTGGCTAAAATCCAGAAAAGAAACCATACAATATCCAAAGTCCCCGGTCGTTTATTGCACTCCGACACTGTACAGTAAAATTCCCTGCCTACAAAACAAAACAAAACAGGCTGCCGCAGATGCGGCAGCCTGTGAAAAATAACGTATGCTGGTGTAGTTTCGTTTCTGTTAGCAGGTTGCACCGCCGACAACTGTTAATCCAAGAATTTCTGCTTTGCGTTCCAGTAATTCATTGCCGAGAATCATTTCTTCTGCTTTTTCAAAGCCGATTCGTTCAATGGTATCGGAGAGACGTTCTCCGGGGATACCTTCTGAACGGAAGAAGAGGATGGTTTTTTCAATGGTGTTCATCAGATCTTCCTTGTCAGTGAAGAACTTGGATAACATTCTGCCGTGGGCAACACTCTTGCCCCAGCGGCCGCCCACATAGATCTTCCATCCGTATACGGATTCGTCGATGCAGTGGAAAGGACATTTGGTTACACAGCGTCCGCAGTTGTTGCATTTGGTTTCGTCCAGTACAAGTTTGCCGTCCACAACCTTTGTAATCTTGATGGGACATGTGGTTTCGATTTTACATTTTTTGCAGCCGCGGCACAGGTCTGCATTGTAAACGGGTCTTCTTGCTCCAACGATACCCAGATCGTTCAGGTTGGGTTTTACACAGTTGTTGGGACATCCGCCGGCTGCAATTTTAAATTTGTGGGGCAGAGATACATTGTGGTAGTTCTTGTAGAAACGGTTATGAATCTCGTCAGTCAGTGCATATGTATCATAGAGACCATACTGACATGTGGTGCCCTTACAGGATACAACAGGACGAACTTTGCTGCCGGTACCGCCGGTTTCAAGTCCTGCCTTCGCAACATCAGCCCGGAATGCATCAATATCGTTGTAGTCGATTCCGGATACTTCGATGGTCAGACGGGTGGTCAGCATGATGTGACCGTCACCGTATTTTGCAGCTGCATCAGCAATTGCCCGTGTTTCGTCGGCTGTAATACGGCCGTTTCTGGTGATGATACGACCATTGAATTTATTGGTTCCCTTGTGCTGCAGGAAGCCCATTCCTTTCACACGTTTGATATCTTCGGGAGCAAGGGTACATCCCTCACCGGATGCAGGCACTTCACCGTTCTGTTTTGCGATAAAAGCATCCAGTACTTCACCGGCCAGAGCCACGGCTCCGGTGCAGCGTGTTTCGGGAGTTTTATATCTGGCAGCCAGTACGGAACATTCGGTGCTGCCCATTTTTGCTTCGAATTCTTTTACAAACTCAGCACATAAGGGTCTGAATTCAGTCTGAGGCTTATCGCCGTAAAGGTGGCTGAGAACTGCAAGAGCACCGGACAGTACACCGCAGGTACCGCCGCATCCGTTGCCGCCGCCGAAACCTAAGAACAGCTTGATGGCTGTTTCGTCCAGATTCAGCTGATATACGTCATTGGCTGCCAGAACAGCAGCTTCTGCACAGTTTTTGTTCAATGTCTGATAGTAATAGACCATTTTTTCTTTTAACATGTTGATACCTCCATTTGTATCATGGTGTCTGTTCATAGAACGCCATTTTTATTAGGAAAATGTTTGCTTTGCAAACCGAATCCGGTGCCAAATCTCCACAAGCGTCGATTTGATAAAAATAACATCACGTAAATCGGAAATCTGCAGTACATGCAACCAATGGAATAATTGCATTCATTTAAAATGGAAGTCTACAGGAAGAAGAACTTCGCAATATTATAGAGATTGATGCACATGATCAGAATCATGGCACCTTCCAGAAATCTGGTTGCTGTCCGATCGTGAATCTTATAATTGATTCTTCGGCCGATTTCACTGCCGGCAATACCCAGAACAATCATACCCAGCAGGATCCACAAAGAAAAATCCGGAATTCCATTGGTGAAAACCGTTCTTAAGGTACTGGTAAGCTGGCTGAAGAGAATGACATATAAGCTGTTCTGAGCTGCTTTTTTGGCGGGCATATCAAAGAAATAATAGAGCGCAGCGACATTAAAGGGACCGCCTCCGATTCCGAGAAATGACCCAAGGATACCCAGTATCAGACCAAGCAGGATAATGATGACTGCATTTTCCGTTTTGCGGGGAGTAATACGGTCTTTGTTAACCGTATAGAAAAAAGTTGCAAGAGTTGCTGCAAAGAGCAGGAATGCCTGTACACCGCCTGCTGTATTGGGATCAGGGAATAATGATGCAACTTTGGTGAAAAGTTCCTTACCGATTACACCGCCGATTGCTGCACTGATTGCCAGAATTGTGGTGTTTTTCAGATCGATAACGGATTCTCGTTTCATCAGTGTTTTTCCCACCGTCCAGCAGGTCATGCAGATTACGGTACATCCGAACAGAAACGTGATGGTTGCCACACTCATAACTCCTGTCGCGTCCAGAACCGGTTTGATAATAATACCACCGCCCATGCCGCAGATCGTACCGATGCTGCAGGAGAAAAAGGCGACAAGAAAACAGATACTGTAAATCAAAAAGATGCCTCCTCATTGGTATTCATTTACTGCATCAGTATAACACAAATAAAATGGGTATAAAAGAGAAAAATTCGAAAATCAGTATGTTACAGCATGACAATTAATGGTACAATTGTATGAAAATACAAGTTATTTCATCCTTCTGCTTTGGTGGTTCTATCTGAACCGGTTCCGTTTGCGGTTCGGGATATTCTTTTGGTTTAAACCGGGAGGTTTTCATATGCGGATAACAGACTTATTCATAAAAAACTTCAAATCCATTGCGGATATGCATATTACAGATATCGAAAATGCATTGATCCTGGTGGGAAAGAATAATACAGGAAAAACAGGGGTACTGGATGCCATCCGCGCAATCTGTGGGGAATACCGGATCTGTCAGGATGATTTTCAGCCGGACTATCCCAATATAGAGATTGCAGTAACCATCCGGATTTTTGAAAACGATCTGCAAAGTTTTCATGAGGCCGGTCTGGTGAGTTCCTATCGAAATTTTGACAGCTGGTACCGGAAATTCCGGTCGGTATTTCCGTCCTTTGTCAATCAGGAGGGAGAAAAATATACCGGAGATCTGCGCTTTACCTTTGTTGCCAACCGGGATGGCAAAATCCGATATGATGATGGTTTTCGAAAGCAGAATGCCAATATCGAGTCCATTCTGCCGACTTTGTATTATATCGACAGCAACCGGGATCTGGAGCAGTTTCAGAGCAATCTTCTGCTGCTTCAGGAAGACCGCCTTCTGCAGATGATGCGGTCCGGCTGCTGCATGTTCAGCACGGCAAAACCCTGTGACCATTGCTTTTCCTGCATCGGGCTGATCAATCAGAAAAAACCGGAGGAACTGAATGCCTTTGAAGCCGCAAAGCTTCTGGATTATAAACTGTATCAGCTGAATCTGGATGACTTTTCCGAGCGGCTGAATGCAAACTACCGGAAAAACGGAGGGCAGGATCGGATAGTCTATTCCATGAACCGGGATATCAAACAGATGCTGTCGGTTACTGCAGAAATATATCGGGAAAATCAGAAATCCTGCAGTCCCATTGAACATCTGGGGAAGGGGATGCGCAGTATCTACATGCTGTCACTGCTGGAAACCTGTGCTTCTGAAAAACTTCAGAAACCCGGAGTGATTCTGGTGGAAGAGCCGGAACTGTTCCTTCATCCCAGACTGCAGAAGATTTCCGGGGATATTCTGTATCGTCTGGCAAGAAACAATCAGGTGGTGTTTTCCACCCATTCGGCAAATCTGCTGCCGGATTTCAACAGCAGGCAGATCCGTCAGATTGTACTGGATCAGAACGGATATTCCAATGTCAGGGCTCATACCAATATCAGTGTGATTCTGGATGATCTGGGTTACAGTGCCGGAGACCTGATGAATGTGGATTTCGTATTTATTGTGGAAGGAAGACAGGATAAAACCAGGCTTCCTTTGCTTCTGGAAAAATATTATTCCGAAATATATGATAAAAACGGCAGACTTTCCCGGGCTGCGATTATCACTACTAACAGCTGCACCAATATCAAAACCTATGCCAATCTGAAATATATGAACCAGATTTATCTGAAGGATAACTTTCTGATGATCCGGGATGGAGACGGAAAGGATCCAAACGAACTGAAACGTCAGCTGTGCCGCTACTATGAGGAACGGGACCGGGCCGACATTGACAAATTGCCGCGGGTTACAGAAAAAAATGTACTGATTCTTCGGTACTATTCCTTTGAAAATTACTTTTTTAATCCGGAAATCATGGCAAAGCTGGGTGTGATTCCCGCACCGGAAGATTTTTACCGGATTTTCCTGATAAAATGGAAGGAATATCTGCACCGTCTGACCAGCGGGGAAAAACTCAGGAGTGTAATCGGCAGAGATTTTGAAACGGAAGAGGATGTAAAAAATCATATGGAAGAAATCCGGATTTATCTCCGCGGACACAATCTGTATGATCTGTTTTACGGAAGATTTAAGAAAAAGGAAGAGGAACTGCTTCGAAACTATATTGATCTGGCAGATCGGAACGATTTTAAGGATATTCTGGATGCCATTGACCGTTTTATCTTCTTTGAAGGACGTAAAAAAACAGATGAATCGAATGGTTTCCGGTAAAACAGCTTTCCAAATCGAATTGAAATATGGTATGATAATGTTCACTTTACAATGAAGAAGGAGACACTATGGATAGAAACAGACCCAGAGGAAGAGAGAAACATGTCACCGGCGGCAGCGGTTCCGTTGGCAGACGTGGTGACGGACTGCATACAGGACCTGTTGGAAGCGGCGGGCGTCCGGGCAGCGGCAGTGGGGGAGGAACAGGTGGAAAACGTTCCGGCGGCGGAAGAAGCCCCATCTCCCTGATTATTTTACTGCTCCTTTTGTTATTTGGCGGAGGCGGAGGACTGGGAGCATTTCTTGGCAGCGGAGGTATCGGCAGTTCAGGTACAAATACAGGAAGCACCGGTTCCGGTTTGCCTGCAGGTACGAGCGGTGCTCTGCTGCAGTCATTGCTGGGAGGAGGTGCCGGCACCGCAGGCAGTTCCGGCACAGTCACCGGCGGATGGGACAGAGGCAGCAACACCGGCAAACTGAACCGGAATGTTGTATCCGGAACCCGTGAGAAACGCACGGAAATCAAAGGGGATGGAAATGACCAGGTTACAATCATGGTATACATGTGCGGTACCGATCTGGAATCCAGATCCGGTATGGCCACCAGCGACCTGCAGGAAATGGCCAATGCTTCTCTCAGTGACAAGGTAAATATTATTGTTTATACCGGCGGATGTACCGGCTGGAAAAATAATATTGTCAGCAGCAAAAAGAATCAGATTTATCAGGTGAAGAAGAACGGTCTTGTCTGTCTGATGGATAATGCGGGAACTGCATCCATGACAAAACCGGATACCCTGACCGGTTTTATCCGGTGGTGCAATCAGAATTATCCTGCCAACAGGAGAGAACTGATTTTCTGGGATCATGGCGGCGGATCCATTTCCGGATACGGCTATGATGAGAAAAATCCGGGCAGCGGTTCCATGACTCTTTCCGGTATCAATCAGGCACTGAAAAATGCAGGTGTTACCTTTGACTTCATCGGATTTGACGCCTGTCTGATGGCAACGGTTGAAACGGCGCTGATGCTGGATGATTATGCAGATTATATGATTGCTTCGGAAGAAACCGAGCCCGGTGTGGGATGGTATTATACCAACTGGCTGACAGAGCTTTCAGCCGATCCCTCCCTGAGCACACTGGAAATCGGAAAGCGAATAGCCGATGATTTTGTGGATGTCTGCGCGCAGAAATGCCGGGGACAGAAAACCACACTTTCGGTGGTGGATCTGGCAGAAACCGCATATACCATTCCCTCTGCTCTGGCAGAATTCTCCAAAGATACCACAAAACTTCTTGAAAATAAGGAATATAAGACAGTATCCGATGCCCGGGTACAGGCAAGGGAATTCGCCCAGTCCTCAGCCATTGATCAGGTGGATCTGGTTCATCTGGCCGAAAAGATGGGAACCGATGCCGGGGACAGGCTGGCAGATGCATTATTAAGTGCCGTCAAATACAACCGCACCGCATCCAACATGACCAATGCATACGGTCTTTCCATTTATTTTCCCTATAAAAAGGCTTCCAACGTGGATAAGGCTGTCAATACCTACAAACAGATTGGTATGGATGAAGAATATGCCCGCTGCATTCAGAACTTTGCCAGCATGGAAATCAGCGGACAGGCGGCTGCAGGCGGAACAGCCAGTGTATTTCCTTCTTTAAGCGGGATGTCAGGATTGAGCGGGAACACAGGAAGTATATCCGGTGTGAACAGCAGCGATCTTCTGATGCAGCTGCTTGGCAATATGGCACTGGGTCAGGTCAGCAATATTTCCGGCCTGAATAGCTCCAACGTGGACTTTTTCAGCGGAAAATCTCTGAATGATAAAGAAATCACAGAATATATTCTGGAGAATCAGTTTCATGGGGATGCACTGGTGTGGACATCGGACAGCGAAGGAACACCGGTGATTGTCCTGCCGGAAGATCAGTGGGAACTGGTGCAGAATCTGGAACTGAATGTATATTTTGATGACGGCGAAGGGTATATTGACCTGGGACTGGACAATGTATTTGACTTTAATGATGATGGAAATCTGATCGGCACCTATGATGGAACATGGTTGGCAATCAATGGACAGCCGGTGGCATATTATTATGAAAATACGGTGGACGACGGAGAAAATTACACCATTACCGGTCATGTACCGGCCATGCTGAATGGAAACCGTGTGAACCTGATTCTTGTATTTGACAATGAAAATCCCCATGGATATATTGCGGGTGCTTCTTCCGATTACAGAAACGGGGAAACAGAAACCATTGCAAAGAATATGCAGCAGCTGCAGCCCGGTGATAAACTGGATTTTCTCTGTGATTATTATACCTATGAAGGCGAATATCAGGACAGTTATTATCTGGGTGAACAGATGACAGTTACTGATTCCATGGAAATCAGCAATATTGACATCGGCAGGGAAAACTGTTCCGCATTATACCGTTTCACGGATATTTATAATAATCAGTACTGGACCGGTGAAATGCAATAAAGAAAAAAGACAACAATAGCAGGAAAAGGAAAATATGAAGACCATAGAAGTAGAAGAACTGGAACATTTACAGACAGATTCGATTCAGCTGATTGATGTGCGGTCGGCAGAAGAAGTTGCCCGTGGAGCCATTCCCGGTGCAGTCAATATGCCCGGCAGCGGATTTGATCAGGATTTTGATGAAGAAGCTGCAAAACTGGATCCGGAAAGACCGGTATACCTCATTTGCCATTCCGGCAGAAAGTCGGCAGAAATCGGTGAAGATCTGGAAGAAAAAGGCTTTGATGTGATTAACGTGAAAGGCGGTTATCGTGCCTGGCTGTGCATGAACCTGGAGCGGCAGCAGGCACGTATCACCGAAGAAGAGCGGACAATCAGAAGAAAGGAAATCGAACGCAGCATCATAAAAAAGTACCGCAAATCCATCTGGAGAGGATTTACAAAAGGGGTTACCCGCTATAAACTGATAGAGGAAGGCGACAAGATTGCAGTCTGTATTTCCGGCGGCAAGGATTCCATGCTGATGGCCAAGCTGTTTCAGGAGATTCAGCGGCATGGCAAATTTCATTTTGATCTTGTTTTTCTCTGCATGAATCCGGGATACAATGAGGAAAACTGGAAAATTATTGAAAATAATGCAGATATTCTGGGCATTCCTCTGACGGTATTTCACAGTGATATCTTTGACATTGTGGCAGACGTGGATAAAAATCCCTGTTATCTCTGCGCCAGAATGCGAAGAGGCTTTCTGTATGCCCATGCAAAGGAACTGGGCTGCAACAAGATTGCATTGGGACATCATTTTGATGATGTGATTGAAACCATTCTGATGGGAATGCTGTACAGCGGAAAAGTGGAAACCATGATGCCCAAACTTCACAGTCAGAATTTTGAAGGGATGGAACTGATCCGGCCCATGTATATGATTAAAGAAGAAGATATTAAATCCTGGAGAGATTACAATGATCTTCATTTTATTCAGTGTGCCTGCCGCTTTACGGAGCATTGTGCAACCTGCGGCGGAACGCAGCCTTCCAAACGGGAAGAAATGAAAAAACTGATTGCTGAATTCCGCAAAACCAGTGATGTGATTGACACCAATATTTTCAACAGTGTTCAGAATATCAATCTGCAGACGGTCATTGGTTATCATAAAGGAGATTGGTCCTACAATTTTCTGGATGACTATGATGATAAATAAAGGTGGATACCAATCAGGTTTCACCAATGAATACCAACCAAGGAGGCTTATTGCTATGAATTTTGTATTTATTTCCCCACATTTTCCCCACACATACTGGAACTTCTGTGACCGACTGAAACGCAACGGCGTAAATGTACTGGGTATCGGTGACTGCCCCTATGATGCACTTTCACAGGAGGTAAAGAATTCGCTGAATGAGTATTATAAAGTGAATTCTCTGGAAAACTATGACGAAGTGTTCCGTGCAGTTGCATTTTTCTCATTTAAATACGGAAAAATCGACTGGCTGGAATCCAACAATGAATACTGGCTGGAGCAGGATGCAAAGCTGCGGACAGACTTTAATATTACTACAGGTGTCCAGGCGGATGCCATTGGAGCGTTTAAGAGTAAATCTGCCATGAAGCCTTTTTATGCAAAGGCCGGTGTCCCTACTGCACGTCATCATAAAGTAACAACTTATGAGGCTGCAAAAGAATTTCTGGATACCGTGGGAGGATTCCCGGTGATTGTAAAACCGGATATCGGTGTCGGTGCAGCGGATACCTGGAAACTTTCCGAAGAGAAGGATCTGGACTGGTTTTTTGCCAATAAGCCGGAAGTTCCCTATGTGATGGAAGAGTTTATTGAAGGTAATATTTTCTCTTATGATGCCATTACCGATTCCAATTGTGAACCGCTGTTTGAATCCATGACAGCATGGCCGCCGTCCATTGCGGATATTGTCAATGAACAGCTGGAGCTGAGCTACTATACAGTTGATAAGGTGCCGGAAGCACTTCAGAAGCTGGGCCGCGCAACCGTGAAATCCTTCGGTGCAAAGAGCCGTTTTGTTCATCTGGAATTTTTCCGCATGGAAAAAGAACGCAAGGGTCTCGGCAATGTGGGTGATTTTGTGGGCCTGGAAGTCAATATGCGTCCCGCAGGCGGATATACACCGGATATGATGAATTATGCACACAGTCTGGATGTTTACCAGATCTGGGCAGATATGGTGGCATTTGATGAGAGACGATTCCCTGAAAACGGTAACGATCATTTCTGTGTATATGCAAGCCGCCGTGATCAGTATCGTTACAAACACAGCCATGAAGAGATCCTGGCAAAATACGGCAGTCAGATTGTTATGTGTGAGAGAATTCCGGATGTTTTGTCGGGTGCCATGGGCAATCAGATGTATACCGCCCATGCAGCAGATCAGCAGGCAACGGATGAATTTATCCGTTTTGTAATAGAAAGGGCGTAAGCAGAAACGTTAATTGGGGTGAGCAAAAGCGGAAAACCCGCAGAGCAGAAGGAAATGTATCGGATTAAAGGAGAAGGGAGAATATGAATATAACGGACAGGACGAAGAATCTGGCTGTATCCGGGGAACATGCAGCAATGATTGTCAATGCAGACGGCAGCAGGGAAGAAAAAGATATGCCAATTGTAAAAGAACATTTTATTGATCTGATTATCAATGAGCAGCTGGCTGCAAAACTGGTTTGTACACCATCTAATCTGCAGGAAATGATCATCGGACGTATGACGGCAGAAGGTTACATACAAAGTATGGAGGATGTGGAGAGTCTGTATATCTGTGAATACGGAAGCAAGGCAAAGGTATTCCTCAATGGAAAAACCGAGCTGGTGAAAACCATTGAAAATGAACCGACCTGCTGTACCGGCAATCAGGTATTTCTTGCCAATGTAAAGGGGGATCATCTGAAACGGCTGGAGCCGGCGGAATGGAAGGATGAATGGATTTTCAATCTGGCCAATGCATTTGCCGGCGAATCCGGAATTCACAGAACCACCAAGGGAACCCACTGCTGTTATCTGGGGGTCGGCAATGAAGTTTTATATGCTGCAGAGGATATCGGCAGACACAACGCCATGGACAAGGCGATTGGATATGCTGTGATGAATCATCTGGATCTGCATAAATGCATTTTGTATACCACAGGTCGTGTTCCCACCGATATGGTAAAAAAGGCAGTGGGGGCAGGGATTCCCATTCTGGTATCCAAGGCAGTACCTACAGATCAGGCAATCGAAATGGCAGCGTATTATAATCTGACTCTGATCTGCAAAGCATGGCCGGATCGATTTGAAATTTTTACGGAAGCAAAATAACCGGATGCGGATGGTCCGTGCCCATGGGGTACGGACCATTTTTTAATCTCCGCAAGCATTGATTTAAATTGATTCGGCAGTTATTCGAATTTTTAAAAAAAAAATCACTTGACAATTGAAGTTTACAGTACTATAATACAGACAATTCTTATAAAACATACAGATTTACTAGGAAATGAAAGGAGCACAGATATGGCTAAGATTTATAAAGGTATGCTGGATCTGATTGGCAACACACCGTTGGTGGAAGCCGGCAATATTGAAAAGGATCAGGAACTGGAGGCAAGACTTCTGATCAAACCGGAGTATTTTAATCCGGCTGGCAGTGTGAAGGATCGTATCGCAAAAAACATGATTGAAGATGCAGAGGCAAAGGGACTGCTGAAAGAGGGTTCCGTTATTATCGAACCCACATCAGGCAATACCGGTATCGGTCTTGCTGCAATTGCAGCAGTGAAAGGATATCGCATTATTCTGACCATGCCTGAAACCATGAGTGTGGAAAGACGCAATATCCTGAAAGCATATGGTGCGGAAATCGTACTGACAGAAGGTGCAAAGGGTATGTCCGGTGCCATTGCAAAGGCAGAGGAACTGCAGAAAGAAATTCCGAACAGTGTGATTGCAGGTCAGTTTGTCAATCCTGCAAACCCGGCAGCCCATCGTGCTGCCACCGGTCCCGAAATCTGGGATGATACCGATGGAGAAGTGGATGTTTTTATTGCCGGTGTGGGCACAGGCGGTACCCTGACAGGTGTAGGTGAATATCTGAAGTCAAAGAAACCGGAAGTAAAGATCATTGCTGTGGAACCGGCTTCCTCACCTGTACTTTCCACAGGAAAAGGCGGTCCTCACAAGATCCAGGGTATTGGTGCAGGTTTCGTACCGCAGGTATTAAATACCGGAATCTATGATGAGATTATCACCATTGAAAATGAAGATGCATTTGCAGCTTCCAAATTACTGGCTAAAAAAGAAGGAATGCTGGTGGGTATTTCTTCCGGAGCTGCGCTGAAAGCCGGCATTGATGTGGCAAAACGCCCTGAAAATAAAGGTAAAACAATCGTTGTACTGCTTCCTGATTCAGGTGACAGATATTATTCGACTCCTCTTTTTACGGAATAAATGAGATCGGATGCTGTAAAACAGTTTTCGTTCTTTTATTCAAACTCTTTTTTCCCAATCACCAAATGGTAAACGGAAAAGGGACTGTCGCACTTATTTAGTGTGCAGTTCCTTTTCCTTATGTTTTGCGGGTCCCAAAGTCATGCTTTTTCACGCGTGCCCTTTAGGGTATGCAAGCATGAACAGCATGACCTTTTGACCCTGGTATCCAATCTTTACAGGTTGTAAAATTCTTTGATCTGTCCGCAGATAATGGCCATCAGACGGCTGCGGGCTTCCACACTTGCCCATGCGATATGCGGAGTGATGAGAAGGCGGCGGCTGTCTTTAATTTCGGCAAGCGGATTATCCGAAGCCATGGGTTCTGCGGAAAGGACATCCAGTCCGGCTGCAGCGATTTTTCCCTGTTTCAGTGCATCTGCCAGTGCCTGTTCCCGGATAATAGGTCCCCGTCCCAGATTCAGAAGGATGGCGGAAGATTTCATTCTGCCGATGGCTTCCGCATCCATAATTCCTTCTGTGTAAAAATTTAAAGGTGCATGAATGGACAGGATATCCGAGGTGGTTAACAGTGTGTCAAAATCAACCTGTTCATATCCTTCCTGTGCAGGAGCACCGGAGGCAGAGTAGTAGATCACATGACAGCCAAAGCTTTTTGCAATGTCTGCAACCCGGCGCCCGATGGCACCCAGTCCCAGAATTCCCCAGGTTTTTCCGCTCAGTTCATGGAAGGTTTCTGCAAAGTGAGTAAAAACATGGTCATTTATATAGGAACCGGATTTCACATAGTTGTCATAGTAGCTGAGTTTTTCCAGAAGATAGAACAGCATGGCAAAGGTATGCTGAGCAACAGATTCTGTGGAGTAACCGGCCACATTCCTCCATTCAATTCCTCTTTCAGCGAGATAATCCTTATCCAGATTATTGGTTCCGGTGGCTGTTACGCAGACCAGCTTCAGATGATCTGCGCTGCCGATGGTATCTTTATTAATGGAAATTTTATTGATAACAAGAACATCTGCATCTGCAGACCGTTCCAGGCATTCTGACGTATTGGAAAAAGAGTAGCGGATGACTTCTCCCAATTCTTCAAATTGTGAATAATCAATATCTTCTCCCAGTGTGTTGGCATCCAGAAATACAATCTTCATAGGGGACTCCTTTATCATCATATCAAAAACATGCAGGGCAATGGTTTCACCTGCATTCTGATGGAAATTTTTACTCAGTATAGCAGATGGAAGCAAAGACTGTAAATGTACTTTTTTTAACATTTCGTAAAAATCCGGACACAAAATATTCATAGTATTTTTCAATAATTCATGCTATAATACATTCTGAGACTTTTGCTGACTGTGATTTTTGCTGAGCAGAGCAACATCGGCAGATGTCTTCAACTTTTATAATTGGTGATGTCTGCATAATCAGACATTTCCTTTTGAAAAGAAAGGATGCGGCGTATGATCAATAATGATAAGGTCAGATTGATGACCAGAATTCAGTTATTTGAAAATCGTGAAAAAGAATCAGTAAAGGTAAGTCGCTATTTTCAGATGGATTATCTGGTGATGCATATGATCCGATCTCTGTTTGCATATATTGTATTGTTCTGTATGGTTCTGCTCTTTATTCTTTGTTATAACTGGGAAGAAGTATTGACGCAGGTGAAACCTGAAATGCTGCCTCAGTCCGGAATGTGGATACTGATTGGTTTTCTGGCACTGATGGTTCCATCCATGATTGTTTCCTATATTTCATTTTGGTTCTGTTACAGAAGAGGCTGCAAAAAAATCAGAAATCATGTATCAGATCTGAAAGAACTGCAGGAATTCTATTCGGATGAAGGGAATTGACATATTACATATAGAAAGGCGGTTGCATTGTGACTTCATCACTTACACCTGTTTTTGAATTAAGAGATAAACTGATCCGATTGTATGCAAAGCGATCCAAATGGATTCAGGCATTGATTCGATTTGTTTCAGCATTTCTCATGCTGCAGACAATTAACAGCCAGATCGGCTATATTCCGGAAATCATGTCTCTTCCGGTTGTTTTGGGAATCAGTCTGGTATGCTGTATTTTGCCCTGGTCGGTAATCAGCATTCTGATGTGTGTTCTGGTTGTGCTGGAATTTCTGAAGGTTTCCGTTATTGTAACGGGATTCTGTCTTTTCATCCTGCTTTGTATGCTGATGGTAGATCTGATGTTTGCTCCGGGTTACAATTTTATTATATTTTTTGTCCCGCTGGCATTTTTTCTGAAACTGCCTTTTCTGGTACCGTTGATTCTGGGGCTGGCAGCGCCTCTGACAGCTGTCATTCCGATGCTGTTTGGTCTTCTGATGCATTATATGATCAGTTATGTCAGCTCAACGGCAGGAATTCTGGCCGATACAGCACAGTCTGTCGGTATGTATGAAAAATTTGTCCAGATGATAGAAGGGGTTTTCAAAAACCAGAATATGCTCGTATTTGCAATTGCATTTTCCTTTACTGCGGCTGCGGTATATCTGCTGCGCAGACTTTCTGTCAATTATGCATGGATCATTGCGGTTGCAGTTGGTTCTGTTCTGGATCTTGTTCTTGTACTGTTTGGAATTGCCACATATACAGGGGGAACCATGTCGGTTCCTGCAGTGATTATCGGCAGTGTCATTTCCGGTCTGATTGCACTTGCAGTCCAGTTTATGATTTTTTCAGTGGATTATAAACAGACGGAATATGTCCAGTTTGAGGATGATGACTATTATTATTATGTCAAGGCAATACCGAAGGTCAAGGTTGCTGACAGAGAGTATGATAAAAAGGATTTTACAGAAATAGATTCTGCATCGACTGAAGAGTAACAGGCAGGATGCGGATTTCGTAGATGTGATCAGAAAAGAGGGAGGATATGCGGTTAGCAGCCGAATTTATTTATAACCATTTCAATATTTTAATTCCGTATATCAGAATCATTGATATTATTCAGATTCTGCTGATCACCATTTTGCTTTTTAATCTGATTCTGTGGCTTCGCAATACCAAGGCATGGAATTTGCTGAAGGGTATTTTTGTTCTGCTTTTGTTTTATCTGATCGCCGTGATTCTGGACATGACCGTTATTGTATGGCTGGTCAATGCCTGCCTGAGTGTTTTTATCATGGTATTTGTCATTGTTTTTCAGCCTGAATTCCGACAGGTACTGGAACGTCTGGGAAGCAACATGAGCGGAGCCAGAGGCAGTAATTTTCTGACCAGGATTCTTCCTTTGGATTTTGGAAATCAGGAAGATGAAGAGGCATTTACCAAACAGACGGCAATGGAAATTCTGAATGCCGTTTTTGCCATGGCATCGGTGAAAACAGGTGCCCTGATTGTTATTCAGAAATCCATGCCGATTGCCCATTATGTACAGCGGTGGGGAACCAATCTGGATGCACTGGTTGGCAGTGAGCTTCTGATTAATATATTTGAAAAGGATACACCTCTCCATGATGGAGCCGTTGTAATTATTGGAAATCGGATTGCGGCAGCCAAGTGCTTTCTGCCTCTGAATGAAATGGAAGGCATCAGTTCAAGGCTGGGAACCAGACATCATGCGGCAGCCGGTATCAGTGAGATAACAGACAGTCTTACCATTATTGTATCGGAGCAGACAGGTCGTGTTTCTGTTACCAAAGGGGGACGGATTTATACGAATCTGGATAGAAAGAGTCTGGAAAAGGAATTGCTGGAATTGTGCAGAAAAGAGAATGAATCCGCTCCAAGAAGTGTCTGGAAACGGGGAAAACAGAAACAGAATCAGCAGACAGGAGGACTGAATGAACAAAAATTTCACAGGTAAATGGGTTCTGTTTGCGATTTCATTTGTTGTAACCTGCCTGATCTGGTATGCGGTGATTACCAGTGATGATCCCAAAATCAGTATTTCTTTGGGAAGTATTGCAGTGGAACTGGAAAATGGAGATTTTCTGCATGAAAAAGGTCTGGCTTATTATGTGGAATCCAACGAAACAATTTCGGTGACAGTATCTGTTTCTCAGAAGAAAGGATGGCTGGTTAAACCGGACGATATTCAGCTGACCGCAGATCTGAAAAAGGCGGAGGAAGGAACAAACACCGTATATGTGCAGGCTCAGATTGTGAACAATCAGTCCATAATCGGCAACAATTATAAACTTGCCAGAAATTATGTGACAATCCGTACAGAAAAACTGGTGGAAAAAACAATCCCCATTCAGGTTGATACATCAGGAACACCTGGTGATGGGCTGAATGCAGGAAAGTGTATCCTGAGTCAGGAAAGCATGACAGTCAGAGTTCCGGAGTCTTTCAGGGAATATGTGGATTGTGCCCGCGGCACAGTGGACGTTTCTTCTCTGGAAGCTGATTTTGAAGGAGAAATACCGCTGGTCTTTTATGATGAGGATGGTCACGAAATTGACTGTGATGCGAAGCAGGTATTGCCGGAGAAAGATTCGGTTTTTGTGAAGGTTCCGGTGGGGATCGTTAAGAATATCGAGATTGAACTTCCGGAAGAACAGAAAAGCTACGGAAAAGGGTATCGATGTACAATGCTGGAAGCAGAACGATCTTCCCAGAAAGTAATCGGAACAGAGGAAAGTCTGGCGGATTTTGATAAAATTGTGATTACCGCAGAAGCTCTTGAACTGAATCGGAAAACAGAATCTTTTGAAACAGAAATGGATCTGTCCGAATATCTGCCGGAAGGTGTTTCTGTATACGATCCGGCAGAGATAAAACTAAAAATTGATGCTGCGGTTGAAAAACTGGAAACCAGGACCTGTTCCATTCCGGTTTCTCAGATCCGCTTTGAAAATCTGGCAGATGGATATCGGGCAGAAGCGGCCGAAAACACCGAGATTGTTGCCGAGGTTGAAGGCCTTGCTTCTGAGCTGAGCCGGCTGACTTCGGAGGCTGTCAATCTGATTGCAGATATGCAGGGATGCAATCCGGGAATCTGGCACAGGAATGTCAGTATTGAACTGAATACAGAACTGATTTCGGACCATGTGGTTCTTCTGACGGAAAGCAGAAAAGTTAAGATCAGGGTGGAAGAAAAGTCGTAAAAAACAGGGGGAGAAACGGATGCTGAGCGGTATGGGCGTTTCAGGCAGGATTGTCATGGGAACTGCAGTGAAACTGGAGAGTGAACAGCTTTCAGAACTGGATAAGTATCTGGAAAGAACAGAAGAAGATATTATTTTAATTACACCGGAGCTGACGGTTCAGGACGTAATAAAGTTCGATCGCTATCCGGTGGTTGGTTTTGTTACGGAAACCGGCGGTTTTAATTCCCATCTGGCCATTCTTGCCAGACGCATGGAACTGACCGCTGTTCTGAGTGTACCCGGCTGCATGGACTTTGTGACGGATGGGGACTATCTGATTCTGGATGGAATAGAAGGAAATCTGGTGGTGAATCCCCGCAGGATTACCATTGAAAATTATCAGAAGATGATTCAGAAGCTTTGCGAAGATGACAATCGGATCCGTTCTCTGGCCGGTAAAGATACAGTGACAAAGGATGGATTTCAGGTCTGTCTGATGGGAAATATTGACAATGAATCCGATGCCGGAAAAGTCTGTGAAAACGGAGGAGAAGGTGTGGGTCTGTTTCGTACAGAGAATCTGTATACGGTAAGAGAGTCCCTTCCCACGGAAGAAGAGCAATTTGATATTTATCGGAAAATTGCAGAAAAAATGGATGGAAAGCCGATTACAATCCGTACACTGGATGCGGGCGGCGATCATCCGATTTCCTATCTGGAGATGGAACAGGAAGAAAATCCGTTTCTGGGATGTCGTGGAATTCGGTACAGTTTTCGAAGAAGTGACATTTTTAAAACCCAGTGCAGAGCCATTCTCCGTGCCAGCGCGTATGGAAAATTCCGTATTCTGCTGCCGATGCTGTCATCACTGGCAGAACTGCGCAGAGCACGTACGATTATTGCTCTGATCCGGGAAGAACTGGATCAGCAGAAAATAGCATATGACAGAGAACTTCCGGTGGGGGTTATGATTGAAACACCGGCAGCCGTCTGGCTGGCAGATCATTTTGCCAAAGAAGCAGATTTCCTGAGCATCGGAACCAATGATCTGACCCAGTATACGATAGCAGCTGACAGGGGCAACAAACAGATTGCCAAACTGTATTCTCATTACCATCCTGCGGTGCTGCGAAGCATTGAGCATGTGGTGAAATGCTGCCGGAAGGAAAATACACCCGTATCCATCTGCGGTGAAGCAGCGGGAGATTCCAGACTGCTTCCTCTCTTATTTTTGTATGGTGTGGATGAACTGAGTGTCAGCCCGACTGCGATTCTGCAGACCAGACAGCAGATCCGTTCTCTGGATCTGAGACAGTACCGGGGAATTCTTGCTTCCATGAATAATCTCAGTACAATCGAAGAAACAGAATCCTGTCTGGATACGTTTTCTGCCACGATATAAATTATTATAAAGCAGACATTTGTAATTCGGCTGATTAGTAAAAAAATCAGTTGGCAAGTAAAGAAAAATATGTTATAATTATTCATTGCAGTGTACTCACTGTGTTTAATATGCAATGATTCTGTTTTCTGCTGCAGAAGGTCAGTATACTGAGCGGGCAGTTTAAAACAGTGAAGATTAAAGGAGGATACACACGATGAGTGTAACAGTTGAAACATTAGAAAAGAATATGGCTAAACTGACCGTTACCGTAGCTGCTGACAGAATTGAAGAGGCAATGCAGAACGTTTATCAGAAAAATAGAAGCAGATACAGTGTACCCGGTTTCAGAAAGGGTAAAGTATCCCGCACCATGCTGGAAAAGATGTATGGCAAGGGCCTGTTCTTTGAAGATGCAGTGAATGAGGTTATGCCTTCTGCTTATGCGGATGCAGTGGAAGAAAGCGGTCTGGATATTGTTTCCGAACCCAGCATCAATTTCGAACAGACAGAACCCGGCAAGGATCTGATCTTTACAGCAGAAGTAGCTGTAAAGCCTGAAGTTGTTCTTGGACAGTACAAGGGTCTGGAAGTAGAAAAGGCTGATCTGAATGTAACAGATGAAGAAGTTCTTGCAATCATTAAGAGAGAACAGGAAAAGAATGCAGTAAACAAGAACGTTGAAGATCGTGCTGTTCAGGATGGCGATATCGCTACCATCGATTTTGAAGGTTTTGTTGACGGTGAAGCATTTGAAGGCGGAAAGGGTACCGATTATCCTCTGACAATCGGTTCCGGTACATTCATTCCCGGTTTCGAAGAACAGATCATCGGTCATGAACTGAATCAGGAATTTGATGTTAATGTTACATTCCCCGAAGATTATCAGGCAGAAAACCTGAAGGGCAAAGCTGCTGTATTCAAATGTACAGTAAAGAAGATCGAAGAAAAGGAACTGCCTGAACTGGATGATGAATTCGCAGCAGAAGTATCCGAATTCGATACAATGGATGCATACAAAGCACACGTAAAATCAGCTGAAACAGAAAAGAAGACAGTTGCTGCTGAGCGTGCAAAGGAAGAAACTGTAATCAACAAGGCTGTGGAAAATGCGCAGATGGATATTCCGGAAGCCATGGTTGACACAGAAGCAAAGAACATGATCAGAGAATTTGCAGATCGTCTTTCAGGTCAGGGTCTTTCCATGGCGCAGTACCTTGAATACTTCGGACAGACCGAAGAAGGTATGAAAGAGCAGATGAAGCCCAATGCATTAAAGAGAATTCAGTCCAGACTGGTTCTGGAAGCAATTGCCAAGGCAGAAGCATTCGAAATCACAGAAGAAGAAATCGATGCAGAAGTTGCAAAGATGGCTGCTCAGTATCAGATGGAAGCAGATCAGGTTAAGTCCATGGTAAATGTGGATTTACTGAAAGAAGATATTGCTTATAATAAAGCTAGCAAGTTATTAGTTGACGAAGCTAAGGAAGTTTAAGAAATATATTCTGTTGCGGTTGGATGAAAACCAGTGCAGTTGATTCAGTGTGATTCTGAATCATGAACAGGATATATATTCTGGAAAGGATGGTTTTATTTATGCCGGTTATTCCTTATGTAGTAGAAACAACCAGAAATGGTGAAAGATCCAGTGATATTTATTCAAGACTGTTAAAAGAGAGAATCATTTTTCTGGATTCACAGGTTACTGACGAATCTGCCAGCGTGATTGTTGCACAGCTTCTTTTCCTGGAATCTGAAGATATGACAAAAGATATCAGTCTGTACATCAACAGTCCCGGTGGTTCCGTTACAGCCGGCATGGCAATCTATGATACCATGCAGTATATTAAATGTGACGTTTCAACCATCTGTATCGGTATGGCGGCAAGTATGGGTGCTTTCCTGCTTTCCGGCGGTGCAAAGGGCAAAAGATTTGCACTTCCCAATGCAGAGATCATGATTCATCAGCCTTCCGGCGGTGCACAGGGACAGGCTACCGATATCAAGATCGTTGCAGATCGGATTATCGAAACACGTAAAAAACTGAATGAAATTCTGGCAGCCAATACAGGTCAGCCTCTTTCTACTATTGAAGTGGATACAGAAAGAGATCACTATATGACTGCAGAGGAAGCTAAGGAGTACGGTCTGATTGATGCTGTACTCGAAAGAAGATAAGATACCGTTTCCAGTAGAGAAACTGCCGGTGCCTTAAACTGGCACCGGCAGATTTTGTATTTTCAGTTGTCAGGAATTAAGAGTAGAAAGTGCGGTATTATTCATGGCCAATAAATTTGATGATAGAATAAGATGTTCCTTCTGTGGCAGAACACAGGATAAAGTCAGACAGCTTCTGGCTTCCGGGATCGTTGAGAACACGTTTATCTGTGACCGTTGTGTGGATGAGTGTTCTGAAGTTCTGAACGGAAAGCTGGATGAGTTTGATGATTATAATGATTTCAGTGACTATGGATTGGGCAATGAAATCAATCTGCTGAAACCGAAGGAAATCAAACATTACCTTGACGAATATGTAATCGGACAGGAAGAAGCAAAAAAAGTTCTTGCTGTTTCTGTTTACAATCATTATAAAAGAATCTATTCTCATGTATCCGAGGATGGAGTGGAAATTCAGAAAAGTAATATTCTGATGCTTGGTCCCACCGGTTCCGGTAAGACATTTCTTGCCCAGACCCTTGCAAGACTGCTGAATGTGCCCTTTGCAATCGCAGATGCCACAGCACTGACAGAAGCCGGATATGTGGGTGAAGATGTGGAGAATATTCTTCTGAAACTGATTCAGGCTGCTGACGGTGACATTTCCAGAGCAGAACATGGAATTATTTATATTGATGAGATTGACAAGATCACGAAGAAATCGGAAAATGTTTCCATTACCCGTGATGTTTCAGGTGAAGGTGTACAGCAGGCGCTGTTAAAGATTCTGGAAGGTACCGTTGCAAGTGTACCTCCCCAGGGAGGAAGAAAACATCCTCATCAGGAGATGTACCAGATTGATACAACCAATATCCTGTTTATCTGCGGCGGTGCTTTTGATGGTCTGGAAAAGATTATTGAAAATCGTATGGGCAGCAATTCCATCGGTTTTAATGCAGAAGTACATGAGAAAAATAATGCAGATGCAATTCATCTGCTGAAAGAGGTTCTGCCTCAGGATCTGACCCGTTTTGGTCTGATTCCGGAGTTTGTGGGCCGTGTTCCGGTGGTTGTTACACTGGATCTTCTGGACCGGGAAGCTCTGGAACGGATTCTGACAGAACCGAAAAATGCAATTACCAGACAGTATAAGAAACTGCTGGAAATGGATGGGGTGTCCCTTGAGTTTACTCCGGAAGCAATTGGGGAAATTGCTGTACGTTCTCAGGAACGGAAAACAGGTGCAAGAGGCCTTCGGTCCATTATGGAGAAGATCATGCAGAATGTAATGTATGAGATTCCTTCCGATGACAATATTGGTAAATGCCTGATTACAAAAGAGGTGGTTGATGGAACCGGTGAACCCGAGCTGACCTATCGCACCGATCTGGTGGAAGCAGCAGAGGATCCGACCAGTGCCTGATCAGCCATGGGGCAGGCAGAATTCTATGAATAAAACCAGGATTGATACAGATTCTGTATCAATCCTGATTACGAGGAGAAGTTTGAATGAATGTTCCTGTTATTGCCTTAAGAGGATTGACAGTGTTGCCCGGTCAGGTTGTTCATTTTGATGCCGGACGTAAAATATCAATCGAAGCGGCACAGAAGGCTATGGCTTCCGGGCAGAAAGTTCTTCTGACATTACAGAAGGATATTTCAGTGGAAGAACCTGAATTTGATGACCTCTGTTCAATTGGTACATTGGCAAGGGTTAAGCAGCTGATCAAGATGCAGGATAATGTACTGCGTATTATGGTCGAAGGGCTGGAGCGTGTAGAATTAATAAGTCTGGAAACAAATGGTACCTATCTGACTGGTGAGATAGAGTTCAAACCCCGCGGGGATATTAACAGGGAGTTGGATTATACTCAGCAGGAAGCAATGGTACGTATTCTGAAAGAAGATCTGGAAAAGTATGGAACCGATAGTTCCATGGGGAAACAGGCGATTCCTCATCTGATGGAATGCAAAAAACTGGAGGATCTGCTGCAGCAGGTTCAGATCATTTTCCCTTTTTCCGTGGAATCCCGACAGGAGATTCTGGAATCAGAGTCGTATGAAGCTCTTTTTACCCTGATTCTGAAACTGATTCGTGAAGAACAGGTGATTAATCAGATCAAGAAAGAATTTCAGGCAAAGGTAAAGGAACGTATTGATCAGTCTCAGAAGGAGTATATTCTGAGAGAACAGATGAGAGTGATTCGTGAAGAACTGGGTGAGGATATCAGCAATACCAGTGATGCAGATGAATACCAGAAAAAGGCAGACAGCCTGAAAGCGCCTGCTGAAGTAAAGGAAGTGCTGAAAAAGGAAATCAGCCGTTTCCGTATGATTCCCAACGGAAGTCAGGAGGGAACGGTCTCCAGAAATTATATTGAAGCACTGTTGGATCTGCCCTGGAATAAGGTGAGCCGTGACAACAACAGTATTTCACGTGCACGAAAGATTCTGGATGAAGATCATTACGGAATGGAAGATATCAAGAAACGGATCATTGAATACCTTGCGGTCCGTGCGGTTACCAAAAAAGGGGATGCACCGATTATCTGCCTTGCAGGCCCTCCCGGAACCGGTAAAACATCCATTGCCCGTTCCGTTGCCCGTGCCCTGAATAAGAAATATGTTCGTGTATGTCTGGGCGGTGTCAGAGATGAAGCAGAAATCCGCGGCCATAGAAGAACCTACATCGGCTCGATGCCGGGACGGATTGCAGAAGCTCTGAAACAGGCAGGTACATCCAACCCGCTGATTCTTCTGGATGAAATCGATAAAGTAAGCAGTGATTATAAAGGAGATACTTCGGCAGCATTGCTGGAGGTTCTGGACAGTGAACAGAACAGCCATTTCCGGGATCATTACATCGAAGTACCCATTGATCTGTCTCAGGTCCTTTTCATTGCAACGGCCAATGACGCATTCGCAATTCCGCGGCCGCTGTATGACCGTATGGAAGTAATCGATGTCAGCTCCTATACGGAAAATGAAAAATATCACATTGCCACAGAGCATCTGATCGAAAAACAGATGAAGAAAAATGGTCTGAAAAAGGATCAGCTTCGTATCACAGACGAAGCCCTTCGGGCAGTGATTCATAATTACACCAGAGAAGCCGGGGTTCGTAATCTGGAACGTCGTATTGCCGACATTTGCAGAAAGGCAGTATGCAATCTTCTGGATGACGACAGCAGTGTGGACCATATTGTTGTGGACAAAGAGAATCTGAAAGATTATCTGGGAATTGAAAAGGTAAACTTTGAACCGGCCAATGAAAAAGATGAAGTTGGTATTGTAAGAGGACTGGCATGGACCAGTGTCGGCGGCGATACCCTGCAGATTGAAGTGAATCTGATTCCCGGAAAAGGCCAGCTGCAGCTGACCGGTCAGCTGGGTGATGTGATGAAAGAATCCGCACAGATAGCTTTGACCTATGTGAAATCCGTGGCAGGCGATTATGGAGTGGATAAAGACTTTTTCGAAGAAAATGATATCCATGTACATATTCCGGAAGGAGCCGTACCGAAAGACGGTCCCAGTGCCGGTATTACCATGACAACAGCCATTCTTTCCGCCATCACAGGCAGAAAAGTATATGCAGATCTTGCCATGACAGGTGAAGTAACCCTTCGCGGCCGTGTCCTTCCCATCGGAGGCCTGAAGGAAAAACTACTGGCAGCCAAGATGGCAGACATCCACAACGTACTGGTACCGGTTAAAAATATGCCCAATGTGGGTGAACTGGCAGCCGAAATCACAGACGGACTGAACATCACCTACGTGGGAAACATGACAGAAGTCATCAACAACGCATTTGTACAGTAAAAACAGGGGACTGGCGCACGAATTCAATTTAGTGTGCAGTCCCTTTTTCGCACTTCAAGCCAGTCAGTATATCCACCACGGGTACAGAACCAAATGCACCCTTTAGGTGGATATATCTGTACTGGCTTTTGTGCTCGTTTGCGAAAAAATGAAGATCAGATTCGCAACTGTAATTCAGACAAAGAAAAAGGGAAAAGTGCGCAAAAAAAATGACGGTGCAAGGACGATTTTGTAATCGTCTTTGCGCTGTCATTTTTTCATTTTTTCCTGCATTTTACAATTAATATCCAGTGAAAGCCCATTATATCTCCTGATCGGTACCATTTTAAACGCCGGTTCTTGGCGATCGTTCTTCCATACAAGAAGGACGAGAGCTTAGAATCCGCTGCGTTTAAACCTGAGCGAGAGCGTGTACCGGATGGAGATATATGGGCTGAAACGGAAACTGGACACAAAGCAGGAATTACTCTTCGTCCATTTCATCCAGTGTCTTCTGAATCCGTTCCCTCACAGAAGCACCCAGGAACTTCTTTTCATCCCGACTCAGCTGTTTCGGATAAATCGGTTCGCCGAAATGGATATGTACCTCTGCCGGACGAATGAAAGGTACATGTTTTTCCCATACATTATCTGTTCCCTTGATTGCTACCGGGATAATGGCGCAGCCGGATTTATCGGCAATCTTCATACTACCTTCTTTGAATTCCAGCATTTCATCCGTCTGACTTCTGGTTCCTTCCGGGAAAATAAAGATGGAGATTCCGTTTTTCACCTGCTCGATTCCGGCCAGAATCGTTTTCAATCCCTGCTTGATATCGCTGCGGTCCAGCAATAAGCAATTCAGCAATTCCATCCATTTATTGAAGATGGGGAAACGTCCCATTTCTTTTTTGGCCACATATCCGCAGACAGTGTCAATGGAAACATAGGTTGTTACAATATCAAAATAACTGCGGTGATTTCCCACATAAAGGACCGGTTCATCCGGTATATTTTCCTTGCCGGTAACGGTGAGGCGGATACCGGCTATCTTAATCATGATGTGAAGGACACCGCGGATCATGCGGCTGGCAATCCGATCATTACGTTCCCTGTGTGTTTCTCGGGTAGCTCTCAGAAACAGCTGTACAGGGTATGTTACAATCAGATACAGAACAATTAACAGTGCAGTAAGAATAGTTCGTATCATAAATAATGCTCCTTAAGCTTTGATTTCCAATCAGAAGCAGCAGAACAATGTTGCCTTGTCTGTCAGATTCTGATTCTACCAAAGAAAGTATATCATACTTTTATATATAAGGAAAGAAGACTATTTGTTCTGAAACTGTTTTTCTACATATACCCGGTTTACTGCAGCCAGAACCATGGAGCGGACCAGAATGGTTTCATCGGTTCGTTTGGTTTCGATCACCGGAAGGGGTTTTCCTGTAAAGAAAAAGGCCTCTTTTAAAGCATTTTCAAATTCGCGGCAGAAAAAGGTGTAAGCCACATCCTGCGGATACGTTTTTTTCTGCAGTTCAAAAAAACCGGCAATCTGCTGCAGCGAAAAAATAGGTTTCAGCAGAGTTGTTATAATAATATAGCAAAGGTGTTCCCGGTAATACCGTTTTTTAACGGGTGCAGGTATGACACCGGCCTTGATATAATTGCTGATCATGGCACCGGTGGTAGGCTCCGGACTGATCAGTTTCAGGGACTGGTTGATGATTCCCAGAACCTGTTCCAGATACAGACCGATATCCGGCAGGTCCTGATAGGAAGGACAATGAAATGCCCTGACTTCCTTTTCCAGAGCTTTTTTTGCCAGCTCATAATCTTCTTTTGATATGGTTTCATTTCCTGAATTTTCTGTAAATGTTTCTTTTGTCACAATATTCTCCCCATTCAAATATCATTCTGATTTGAAATTTTGCACTCTATCCGTTGTGGATAGAAACTGTATTCGTCAAAAGCAACAATTTGAAATCAAAAATGTAATAAAAATAAATGCAAGTATTACAATTTACTATTTTACCACATTTTAAATATCCAGTCAACGGATGCAAATAGTGCTTTACAAAAATATCAGAATGTGATAGTATAGCTTTCGACATCGCATTACACGATGTTAAACATTGGATGTAAAGATGATTAAAATATCATTTAGTAAAGCATCAGATTCTGTCAGAACGAAAGGAACAGTATATGCTCAGAATAATAGGTACCGGTTCAGCATTGCCGGAAAAGGTAGCAGACAATAATTGGATCGCACAATATGCAGATACTTCAGATGCGTGGATTCAGGAACGAACCGGTATCAGACAGCGGCATATTGCAGAAGAGGAAACAGTGGCACAGCTTGCGGTTAAGGCTGCGAAGGCTGCACTGGAAAATTCTTCAATAAGCCCGGAAGACATTGATCTGGTTTTGGTTGCGACAGGTTCATCTGAACAGCTTTATCCCTGTGTTGCCTGTGAAGTGCAGTCAGCATTGGGAGCCGTCCATGCGGCCTGTTTTGATCTGAACGCTGCCTGCAGTGGTTTTATCACAGCATATCAGACTGCATTCGGTCATGTGAAAGCGGGTCTTGCAAAAACCGTTCTGATCATTGGATCAGAATGCCTCAGTAAACTGGTTGACTGGACCGATCGCGGAACCTGTATTCTCTTCGGAGATGGAGCAGGTGCAGTGATCTTACAGGATCAGGTGGATTCTGAGATGACACAGGAGCCTGTATGTGTAATGCATGCCGACGGGTCCAGAGGTCAGGTGCTGACCTGCAATTCCGGAAGAAAGAATGGAAGCTCGCCCTATGGAGAATTCATTCAGATGGATGGAAGAGCAATTTATCAGTTTGCTGTCCGGAAAGTACCGGAAGTAATTCGGGAAGTGCTGGAAAAGGCAGGAAAACAGCCGGAAGATGTGGATTACTTTATTCTGCATCAGGCAAACAAACGAATTATCGAATCCATTTCCACACGGCTGAAACAGCCGATGGAAAAGTTCCCCACCAACATTGAGTGGAATGGCAATATTTCTTCTGCCTGTATCCCGGTTCTTCTGGATGAAATGAATCGTGCAGGAAAACTGAAACCCGGCATGAAGATGGTTCTGGCCGGCTTCGGTGCAGGTCTTACCTGGGGAAGCATTTACATGGAATGGTAAATGAACAGAAACAAAAAACGAGTAAACAAAGATTAGAAAAAGAAAGAGGTAAATCATATGTTAGAAAAAATCAAAGCTATTATTGTTGAAGGTACAGGCGCAGATGAAGCAAAGATCACAGCAGAAGCATCTTTTAAGGAAGACCTGGGTCTTGACTCTCTGGATCTGTTTGAACTGGTTATGAAGTTTGAAGATGAATTTGGCGTAGAAATTCCCACAGATGATCTGGAAGAGATCACTACAGTTGGTGCACTGATGGAGTACATCGAAAAACTTCAGTAATAACCGGGTGAATCATATGAAAACAAGAATTACTGAATTGTGCAATATCGAATACCCTGTATTTCAGGGAGGTATGGCATGGGTCGGTACCTGGGAACTGGCAGCTGCTGTTTCCGAAGCAGGCGGACTGGGAATCATCGGCTCCGGCGGTGCACCGGCAGACTGGGTTGCAGAACAGATTCGACAGGTGAAGATGCACACAAAGAAACCTTTTGGTGTCAATCTGATGCTGATGAATGAAGATGCCGATGCCATTGCAGAGCTGCTGGTAAAGGAACAGGTTCCCGTGGTGACAACCGGAGCAGGTAACCCCGGCAAATATATGAAAGCCTGGAAAGAAGCAGGAATCCGTGTGATTCCCGTTGTTGCAAGTACAGCGCTGGCACGCATGATGGAAAAGGCAGGAGCCGATGCGGTAATCGCAGAAGGGACAGAATCCGGCGGTCATATCGGAGAATCCACAACCATGACACTGGTACCTCAGGTGGTGGATGCAGTATCCATTCCGGTTATTGCAGCAGGAGGAATTGCAGACGGAAGAGGCATGGCTGCAGCGTTTATGCTGGGGGCAGAAGGTGTGCAGATGGGCACCGTATTTGTGGCTTCCGAAGAATCCATTGCCAGTGATGCCTATAAGAACCGGATCCTGCGGGCAAAAGATATTGACACCAAAGTAACCGGAAGAACCACAGGTCATCCGGTACGTACCCTTCGGAATCAGCAGACAACCGAATATCTGCGTCTGGAAGCGGCAGGTGCATCCTTTGAGGAACTGGAACGGCTTACACTGGGCGGCCTTCGAAAGGCTGTCATGGAAGGTGATGTGGATCACGGCAGTGTGATGGCAGGTCAGATTGCAGGTATGGTGAAAGAAGTACGCAGCTGTAAGGAGATTGTGGAAACAACCTGCAGTCAGGCAGAACAGCTGTTAAGGAGATAAGATGAGTAAAATTGCATTTGTATACCCGGGACAGGGCACACAGACTGCCGGAATGGGCAGAGATTTTTATGAAAACAGTGAACTGGTCCGTGCAGCATATGAGGAAAGTGCAGAAATCCTTGGATTTGATATTGCATCCATCTGTTTTGAAAAGAACGATCTTCTGGATCGGACAGAATATACCCAGGCAGCATTGGTTACAACCTGTCTGGCCATGACGGGAGAAGTATTGAAAACAGGCATCAGACCGGATATGACCGCAGGACTGAGCCTCGGTGAATACTGTGCAATTTCAGCCGCAGGCGGTATGAGTTTTGCAGATGCCGTTCGTACCATCTGGGTCCGCGGCAACCTGATGAATGATGCGGTTCCGGAGGGCTTCGGCGGCATGGCAGCGGTTCTTGGGCTTACAGGTGAAGCAGCAGCTGCTGCACTGGAAGGGCTGAAAGGTGTATCGGTGGCCAATTACAACTGCCCCGGGCAGGTGGTGATCACCGGTGAGAAACAGGCTCTGGCTGCAGCGGCAGAACCTCTGAAGGCTGCAGGGGCAAGACGTGTGCTTCCACTGAATGTCAGCGGTCCTTTTCATTCGCCTTTTCTGAAAGAAGCCGGTGAAAAACTGGATGAATATCTGGGAAAAGTTAACTGGACAGAACTTCAGGTCCCTTATGCTGCCAATATTAACGGTGCGATTATCACAGATATCAGAGAAACAAGAGAGTTATTGAAACAGCAGGTATCCGGTTCTGTTCGCTGGGAACAGAGCGTTCTGGCCATGAAAGAAGCCGGTGTGGATACATGGGTTGAGATCGGTCCCGGTCAGACATTGTCCAAATTTATTAAAAAAATTGACAGCAGTGCAAAGGTAATCAATATCAGTAAATGGGATGATCTGCAGAAATTGGTATAGATCCGGAAAGGAAACAGGATGTTAAAAGGAAAAGTAGCGCTTGTAACAGGTGCTTCCGGCGGAATCGGACGTGCTGTTGCACTGGCTTATGCAAAAAATGGTGCTGCAGTTGCCATTCATTATCGCGGAAATAAGGAAAAGGCAGAAGCTGTACGTCAGGAAATTGAAGCCCTTGGCGGTACAGCAGAACTGTTCTGCTGTGATGTGGCAGATTTTGCAGCGGCAAAAGAACTGATTGATGGTGTGGTAAAGCATTTTGGCAGAATTGATATTCTGGTAAACAATGCCGGTATCACAAAGGATGGTCTTCTGATGGGTATGTCAGAAGCTGATTTTGATATGGTTATTGACACCAATCTGAAAGGTTGTTTCAACTGCATGCGATTTGCAAGCCGTCAGATGCTGCGTCAGAAATCAGGAAGAATCATTAACGTTTCTTCTGTGTCCGGTGTGGCCGGCAACGCAGGACAGGCAAATTATGCGGCATCCAAAGCCGGCATGATCGGTCTGACCAAGTCAGCAGCAAAGGAACTGGCAGGAAGAAGTATTACCGTAAATGCCATTGCACCCGGCTATGTAAAAACAGCCATGACAGATAAATTGTCTGAACAGGTAAAAAATCAGGTACTGAGTCAGATTCCCATGGGCAGATATGCAGAACCGGAAGATATTGCAGGCGCAGCTGTATTCCTTGCATCGGATATGGCTTCTTATATCACCGGACAGGTTCTCGTTGTTGACGGCGGAATGGTGATCTAATAAAACAACATCATGGAGGGACATAAAGTGGAAAAACGCAGAGTCGTAATCACCGGTATGGGCGCTGTGACACCCATCGGCAATTCTGTTGAGGAATTCTGGGCCGGTATTAAGGAAAATAAAGTAGGAATCGGTGAAATTACCCGATTTGATACTTCTGATTATAAAGTAAAACTGGCAGCAGAGGTTAAGGACTTTGATCCGAAGACCCGTATGGATTTTAAAACTGCAAAACGTATGTCAGCATTTTCCCAGTATGCA
>JBJELP010000205.1:0-2131 GCA_051879215.1 Lachnospiraceae bacterium | reverse complement strand
TCAACGCACTCTTTCCCTTTAAGTACGCAACAACATCACAAACCTTTTCACTCGGTGGAATGTTTAAACATAAATGCACATGATCTGCACATACCGCACCTTCAACAATTTCTATTTTTCTGTAACTGCAGAGCTGTTTTAATACTTCCCGCACATCAGCCTTTATTTTTCCATACATAATTCTCTTTCTGTACTTCGGAATAAAAACCACATGATACTGGCATTTATATCTTGTATGTGGTGAACTACCCGCCACTTAACAAAAGTTTGAAGTGGGGGCTTCATGAGAACCGCGCGTGACCATTCATTAGGCCACACGTATTCTCATAGGCGTTGCCACAACGCCTCTACTGTATAGTGCATCCAAGCACACAACATTACTTTTACGCAGGATATTCAGGGCACCGTTTACGTCTGCATTGAATTCATATCCCGTAGAAGTACGATAGAGTCCCCGCTTGATCCTTTTTCCACTGAAATGCACAGGATTCCGGCTGTCCTCTTCCCCATACACAGGCATCGTATCCCCGTCAAAAAAGGATGCCTGGGATGTGTAGCTTTCTTCCTGCAGCACGTAATGGATTCCGTAAAGTCTGCACAGATATTCCAGTTTCTTACGGATCTCTCCCACCGGAAGCTGCACCAGGTTCTGGTTATTCCTTCGTCCGATATTGGATTTTTTCTGAAGCTCTTTGTTATAACCAATGACTACATGGCCGATCTGGTTTTTGATACAGTAATTGATGATATATCTGCAGGTTTTGTTGATATAGTCATTGACTGCATGGTTTCGTCTTCGGGCAAGGAATGCCTGATGTTTCGTGGTGCCTTTTATCCCCTGTAAGTCCCTGATGCTCTGCAGACGGGCATTTTCCTTATTGAACCACTGGTTAATGGATTTTATCCGTTTTCCATCCACGAGGAAAGAATGCCCTTCATTCGTTACGCAGGCAGCCAGGTTATTTACCCCTAAGTCAATGGCAAGTGCTTTGTTTTTGTCTAAGATTGTTTCGATCTTCTCAGCCTCATAGGTGTATTGAATCTCGAAAAACCTTGCATTGGCTTTTGGGATGATCCGGATCTCTTTGATCCTCTTATCTTTCAGGATCGGCGGCATGGAGATTATGATCGGTGCATGGGTCTTTCGGAAGGAATTGGAATATGGAAGAACAAACCGGTTCTCATTCAGACGTACAAATCCCACTGACAGCGTCATATAGCCGTCCTTTGGCAGATAATGGGGCAGGGAGATCTCCCGGTGATCATATCCGCCCTGTCTTGCCAGCTTTAATAAGCCAAAAAAGGACTGAAATACACCATCGACTTCCTTTAGGATCTGTTGTGCCATGTTGCTGTTGAGCATCCGGTAATTCTCGCTGTTTTTCAAAAGATGATAGTTTTTGGAATAAGGAAGATATTGTTCTGTCTGGAAGAAATGCTGACGTACACGATATAAGCCCTCGTTATAGAGATTTTTGGCAGCATGACAAAGCTGACGAAGGACAAGGTATTCTTCCTTCGTCAGACGTTTCAGCTGCTGTTTGATACAAAGATATTGTCTGGTGTTTTTCTCCCTTTTCATGCCTGCGTTTTCTCCCTGTCTTTCGATTGAATTCCGGATCACACATCCATGGTCACACCACCGGTTGTTTACATTTTAATACTGATTTTATTATAAGGGGATATTTTGAAAAATTCAACCTGGTACTATGGTTTTTGTATCTGAAATAGTACGCAGTTACAGGAGACAACATAATCAGCATTCCATACAGAATATGGATGTTGAACGAGAGCAGAGGCGTGGAAACCGGAGATACCGGCTCTATTTGCTGCCAGGGTGCGGCTTCGGCAATTCATCTCACCACTTATCCCTCTACGGGCTTGAAGTGGGAGTATTCTTGCTAAGTCGTTTGATAAACTACTACTGTCCACGTTGGACCGCCTCCTATTCTTTAGTATTGGCTTGAGACACCTATACTATTGTATCATAGGAGGCTTTTTTATCACATCCTACAACGCCTCTGCTTACACTATTCGCCCCAGCATAGCTGGGGGTTTAGTATTTTCAATTACACGAAAAGTCAAGATAGGAACGATTCTTCACAACGGAAACATGGACTGTACCGGTCTC
>JBJELP010000204.1:0-8952 GCA_051879215.1 Lachnospiraceae bacterium | reverse complement strand
GTCAAGGTTCATATTTCATTGACTCTCTTAAGTTGATGACATTGAGATTGTACTCTCACTGAGACAAGTTTGTTATTACTCATCACCTATAGAGGTGAGAGTCTTTTCTGACTGAGATAAACATGTGTATGATAAAATAGGAGAAAAATATGCACTACGTGATGACAGATATCCATGGTGATTACCAATGTTTTATAGAGATGCTGGATGAGGTACAGTTTTCAGAAGATGACAGGCTGTATCTCATCGGTGATGTAATTGATCGAGGCACAGAAAATCTGGAAATGCTGGATTTCTGCATGCGATATACCAATGTCTTTCTGATTAAAGGAAATCATGAATATTTTATGGAACTGACAGGAAGACATCCTGATTTTGCCATGGACTGGAGACGGTTTGGAGGAAGAAATACCCTCAGACAGCTGGATCGGATTTCTGCAGCAGAAAGAAACATGTTTTTTGAATATGTGGAAAGTCTTCCCTGGTATATGGTATTGATACCGGAGGAGGTGCCGGGGCTGGAAAGACCGTATCTTCTGACACACACCGGTTTTCTGATGCCGGAGGATAACAGGAGAGGGGACCCGGTTCCCGATTTCTGTATTCCGGATTTTTCCGGAAGAATACCTTTTGATGTGGAGCGGGCGGTGGACTGGATGTCCCGCCATTATACATGGGAATACAGTGTTTCTTCTGATTTGTATGATCTGCCGGAAACGGTTCGTTTTGATAAGAGATTGCTGGTGGGGCATATCCCGGTCAATTCCGGTCATGCGTTTCCGCCGATTCCCTATATGCTGGAACGCAGAGAGTATATGGATCTGGACTGCGGAGCCGGCTATCGATCCGCAGGAGGCAGAATGGGATGTCTTCGTCTGGAAGATATGAAAATCTGGTATTTATAGTAAAGGAGAAATCGGATGAGATTATTTCATATTTCTGATTTGCATATAGGAAGGTATCTGCATAATTACAGTCTGCTGGAGGAGCAGAAAGAAGTGCTTGGCAGAATCATCCGGCTCTGCACGGAATATCGTCCGGATGTGATGATGATTGCCGGAGATGTATTTGATAAATCGGTTCCGTCGGGAGAGGCGTATACGGTGTTTGATCATTTTCTGAATGAACTGTCTGAAAAGATGCCGGATATGACCACTCTGATCATTGCAGGAAACCATGATTCTGCAGAGCGGCTGCGTTATGCCAGCAGTTTTCTGGAAAGACACCATATTTATATTTCGGTTCTTCCTCCGGCAAATGCGTCCGAACATCTGAAATGCATTACTTTGACCGATGATTTTGGAAAGGTGAATTTTTATCTGCTTCCATTTACAAAACCGGTCTACGTAAGGGGACTTTTCGAGGATCCTTCCGGTATTACCTGGTCTCAGGCAGTGGAGCGGGTTCTGGAACGGGAACCCATCGATTATGCGGAACGGAATGTGATACTGAGTCATCAGTTTTATGGAACAGGAGAAGTACTGCCGGAAACCTGTGATTCCGAGCAGTGTACTGCATCGGTGGGAGGCAGTGATATGGTCAGTGCAGACCTGCTTTCCGGCTTTGAATATGCAGCCCTGGGTCATCTTCACGGTGCTCAGAAAGTGGTTTATTCCCATGTGCGGTATTCGGGTACACCTTTTCCATATTCCATCAGTGAAGAGCATCACAAAAAGTCACTGGCTATGATTGATCTGGGGGCAAAGGGAGAGGATGCGGCGATTTCTCTTCTTCCCATTGAATCAGACAGAAAAGTACGGACGGTCAGAGGAAACCTGGCGGATGTGCTGAAGGATGGATGGAAAAGTGATGAAGTGCAGGAAGAGGACTCCTCCGGCTTGAAAAAACAGGAGAAATGCCGCGATTATGTCAGTATTGTGCTGACCGATGATAATGACGGACTGCTGACCGATGCCAGGGACAGACTGGAAGAACGGTATGAACGGATTCTGGAGATTCGTGTGGATAATAAACGAACAAGAGCACAGTTTACAGATACGGAAGATATTCAGGAGAGCTGGTCGCTGTCGGAAGCATTTCAGCATTTCTTTTCGGAAATGAATCAGAGGGATATGAATGAACAGGAGGCTGCTGTGATGCAGCAGATTTTTGAAGGGATGGACGAAGAAGGATGAAACCGGTTACGTTAACAATGTCCGCATTCGGTTCTTATGCAGGTTATGAAGAAATTGATTTTGAAAAAGCCGGATCCGGAATTTTTCTGATTACCGGAGATACCGGATCCGGAAAAACCACAATTTTTGATGCCATTACGTTTGCATTATACGGCGGCACCAGCGGAAGCAGAAGAACCGGAAAAATGATGGGAAGTCAGTTTGCCGCTGCAAAAACCAAAACCTATGTCCGATACACGTTTGAGGAGGACGGAAAGCGCTATACGGTTATCCGTTATCCGGATATTCCGGGTCAGACCGGAAGGGTGGAACTGATTATGCCGGACGGGACAGCATTTCCCGGAAAAGTGAAGGAAACCAATAAAAAACTGGAAGAAATTATCGGGCTGGATCAGGTGCAGTTTTGTCAGGTGGCGATGATTGCACAGGGAGATTTCAGAGAACTGCTGCAGGCTTCCTCCAGAGAACGTAAGGAAATTTTTGAAAAGATTTTCGGTACGGTTATTTATAATGAAGTGCAGATCCGTCTGAACGACATGAGCAGAACGCTTTATGGACAGAAAG
Organism: Lachnospiraceae bacterium; assembly: GCA_051879215.1. Taxonomy (GTDB): domain Bacteria; phylum Bacillota; class Clostridia; order Lachnospirales; family Lachnospiraceae; genus TWA4. The sequence goes on along the minus strand of JBJELP010000204.1, from coordinate 6,253 downwards.
AAGATCTGCGGAAAGCCTCCATACAGGAACTGGAAGGAGTTCGGATTACAACAGACAGCAGGTATTCGGAACAGCTGACCGAACAGAAGAAAAACGGCATTTCGGAAGTGGACAATACATCTTTATTTTCCCTTCTGGAGCAGCTGATTGCTGAGGAAAAAAACCAGGAAAAAGAATTAAATAATCAGATTCAGGAACTGGGAAATCAGGATAAACAGATAGAGGGACAGATTGCTGCAGGCTGCCATGTGAATGAGCTGTTTCGGAAGGCAGGAGAACTGGAGCAGGAAAGCAGGCGGCTGGAGGAGCAGGAGGATTACTGGAAGGAGCAGAAGAACCGGACACAGGCGGCGCACCGTGCATTGCTTGTGGATGAAAAGGCACGGATGGTATCGCAGTATCATACCCAGTTTGAATCACAGAAAAAGATGTATAAGGAGTTGATCGGCAGAAAAGCTTCTGCGGAACAGGAAAAAGAGACACTTCTGCAGCTGGCAGAATCGGCACAGAAGAAAAAAGCGGAAAGAGTACCGGCTTTGCAGGAGGAGGCGGCAGGACTTCGTCAGTCCATGAACCGGTATGATGAACTGCAGGAGAAGACCGGGACGCTGAAAGCTGCAAAACAGCGTAAAGCCCGTCTGCAGAAACAGCTTGGTCATCTGGAGGAAACGATTTGTCTGCAGAAACAGAAGAAATCCGAACTGCAATCTTACCGGACACAGAATGCCGGCTGTCAGGAAATTTTGTATCAGATCAGTGAACAATGCGGAAAAGCTGTGGAAAAGTCTGCTGCACTGGATGAAATCTGTGGAAAACAGACGGATTTTGAAAAAGCGATGGAGGTGAACCGATCCGCACGGAAACAGCTGGAAAAACATGTGGATCATTACAGGGCTGCATCCATACGTTATACCGAAGCATACTGCAGCTTTATTGCGGAACAGGCAGGGATTCTGGCACAGGATTTAGAAACGGGAAAGCCCTGTCCGGTATGCGGTTCTGTGGAGCATCCGGCTCCGGCTGCCCTTTCCGAAACGGCGGTCACCCAGAAGCAGACGGAAGATTACAGGAAAAAAGCGGAAGATCTGCAGAAAAAGGTGGAAGAACAGAAAGAAATCTGCAGCAGGGCGGAGAAGCAGGTTTCGGTTATGAATGCAGAGCTTCAGACCATGTATCGGGCGATTTACGGAGAACAGACGGTGGACTTTACAGAAAAAACCGTGTGGCTGTCCATGAACAGCGATGCAAGGGCCTGTCGGGAAGAACTGAAAAAGCTGCAGGCGGAGAAGACCCTGGCTCAGGATCGTGTGACAGTGTTTGAAAAACAGGAGAAGGAGCTGTCGGAACTGGAGGATATACTTCAGAAAACACAAAGTGAACTGGACGAAGTAAGACGTGGACTGGATGCACAGAGTCAGCTTTGTGCCGGACTTTCTGCGGAAATCAGCACCATGAGCAGTCAGCTGAAATACCCGGATAAGAAAATGGCGCAGAAGCGGCTTGACGGGCTGGAGAATGATCTCCGTCAGCTGGAAGAGGAGGCGGTATCGGCAGACCGGAAATTGCAGACCTGTTTCAAACAGATCGGAGAACTGGAAGGCGGTATCGGCCAGCTGAAACATCAGCTTCAGGAAACCGATCAGCTGGTCAGAGAAGCCCTGACAGAGTTTCAGAACGGGCTGAAGGAGCAGGGATTTTCCGATAAAAATGAATATCTGGAAAGCCGTATGAAAATCGACGAACTGGAGGCACTGGAGAAGGCAGCGGATGCATATCGGGATCATCGTCTGCAGACGGAAACGGTTCGAAAAGCGCTGAAAGAACAGCTGGAAGGTCAGAAAATGGTGAACATTCCGGAACTGGAGAATCAGCAGCGTCAGATTCGGGACAGAAAGAAAATCCTGGAAAAACAGAACAAGGAAGTATTCAGTATTCTGGAAAATAACAGAAACTGCCGGAAAGCTCTGGAAACAAAAATACAGGAATATGAAGCGGCAAAAGAGCGTTATCAGGTTGTCAGTCATCTGAACAGGACAGCCAACGGCAAACTGGATCTGAAACTGGATTTTCAGACGTATATGCTTCGCAGATATTTTGAAGAGATTATCCATGAAGCCAACAAACGTCTTCGGATTATGACAAGGGATCAGTTTATCCTGCAGTGCAGAAGTTACGAAAATTTCAGCGGAGGCGGTGCAGCAGGGCTGGATCTGGATGTATACAGTCTGGTTACCGGCAAAACAAGGGATGTGAAAACTCTGTCAGGAGGAGAATCCTTTATGGCAGCCCTTTCCATGGCCCTAGGTATGGCAGATATTATTCAGACAAGGGCCGGAAAGGTTCATCTGGATACCATGTTTATTGATGAAGGGTTTGGTTCGCTGGATGATCAGTCCAGAGAAGATGCCATTCGTGTACTGAATGAACTGAGCGGCCGCAAACGGATGATCGGAATTATTTCCCATGTTACAGAGCTGAAGGAACAGATTGACCGGAAACTGATCGTAACCAGAGACGACAGGGGAAGTCATGCGGCATGGGAATTATAGTCCTGTGCCTTACATACAGAAATACGGATGGTGAAAGAGATGAAAAGACAGATTGATATCAATGAAATATCGGATGGGCGTCTGTATGGCCCCAATGATATGGTAAAAGCTGATTGCGGAGACTGTGAAGGGTGTTCGGCCTGCTGCCGCGGAATGGGCAGTTCCATTGTGCTGGATCCTTTTGACATGTACCGTATCACAACGGGCCTTCAGACCGATTTTCAGCATCTGATGAATGGTTTTATTGAATTGAACATGGTGGATGGCATGATTCTTCCTAATCTGATGATGCGGGGAGATGTGGAAAAATGTGCATTTTTAAGCAATGAAGGGCGCTGCAGGATTCATTCCATCCGTCCGGGAATCTGCAGACTGTTTCCTCTGGGAAGGCTGTATCGGGAAACGGAAAAGGGGTTTGATTATTTTCTTCAGGTACATGAGTGCAAAAAGGAAAACCGTTCCAAGGTGAAGGTACGGAAATGGATTGACACACCGGATCTGAAGCGATATGAGCAGTTTATTATGGACTGGCATTATTTTCTGGAGGAAACGGCAGAGAAAATCCGGATGATTACAGATGAGGAACAGCAGAAAAAGGTACTTATGTATGTTCTGAATCTGTTTTATATACAGCCTTATGACAGCAGCATGGATTTTTATGAACAGTTCGGACAACGGCTGAATATGGTCAAAAACGTATAATTGTGAAACAAGTTTAAAGCTTTTGGTCTTGTCAAATCCATGTGAAGTGTTATACTGAAAAAACATGGACTTATGTTCCTGATTATGTCAGAATGAATTACTGATAAATATAATGGAAAAGGCGAAAGGGTAATGGTAACAAGACTTTTATTTGTAGTAAATCCGGTTTCAGGTAAAAAAACGATTACAAATTATATGATCGATATTTTGAATCTTTACTGCCAGGAAGGTCTGGAAGTATCCGTCCTGATTACGCAGCATCAGGGTCATGCGGCAGAATATGTAGCGGCAAACAGTCAGCGTTTTGACAGAATTGTATGTGCAGGTGGTGACGGAACCATTAATGAGGTGGTTTCCGGTCTCCGTGCAGCATGTGATTACAGAGCACTTCTTGGATATATTCCCTGTGGTTCAACCAATGATTTTGCATCAAACTTTGGTCTGGACAGCAACGTGATGGACAGTGCAAAGCGGGCAATCAGTGATAATGTACTGACTCTGGACAGTGGTGTCTTGAACGAACATACTTTTCTTTATACAGCAGCATTCGGTATGTTTACGGATGTAACATACAGCACACCGCAGTCATTTAAAAATGTGCTGGGACATCAGGCATATGTGGTCAATGCAATCAATCATCTGGCATCCATAAAACCCATTAAGGCAGTGATACAGTATGAGGATCAGATCATTGAAGATGAGTTTCTTCTGGGACTGGTCACCAACTCCGAACGGGTTGCCGGAATTAATAACATGTTTAATGGCGATGCGGACCTGACAGATGGTTTGTTTGAAGTACTGCTGATCAAATATCCGAAATCCATTCTGGATATCAATGAGGCATTGTCTTCCTTTATGATGAAGAACTGGGATTCTAAAATGCTGTATTATTTTAAGACAGCCAGGCTGAAAATCTGGTCAGACGAAAAAATCAAGTGGACGCTGGATGGAGAATTCGGCGGAGAATACAATGTATCTTCCATTCAGAATCGCCATGGCTCCGTGCGGTTTTGTGTATAACGGGATGTTTGTCCGGGTATATTAGCAGGGGGACCGTTTGGATAAGAACAAAAACAGGTTTTTATCCGGGCAGTTCTCCTGTTGTTTCTTGCTTCGAACAAATCAAACAAAAGAACTGTTACAATTTATATAATTTTAAATGATAAAATGAATACGGTTTCGGATAGATTTCCGAAAGGTAGTCGGATTTGTAACTTTTTTATTGCTTAATAGATGAAGTTCTGGTACAATATTTACTAAGATGTATTCCATAAAGAACATGGTTTTGAAGGCAGCAGACCGGTAAGATGCGCGTGCTTTCCGATTTGCTGCAGGTAAGGATGAACCGGTGATTTATGGAATTTATCCGCTTTTATACAGGAATTCGGTCTGACAGAATATCCCTGCTGCAGACTGCCTGCAAACCGTGGTGTTCAGCCCGCTGCTGAACAAACAATTAAGAAAGATGAGGTATAATCACATGAAATCATTCAGCTATGTAATTAAAGACGAAATCGGTATCCATGCACGTCCCGCCGGCCTTCTTGTAAAGGAAGCTAAGAACTTTGAATCTACTATTACTCTGGAATGCAAAGGCAAAAAGGCTGCAGCAGGCAGACTGATGGCTATCATGGGTATGGGTGTTAAGACAGGTGATGAAGTTACCGTTTCTGCTGAAGGTGCTGATGAAGATGCAGCAATCGCAGCTTTCCAGAAGTTCTTTGAAGAAAACCTGTAATTGATTTTTCATATTTACCGGGAGTAATTACGCAATGGAAAGATATACAGGCAAATCAATTTTCAAAAAGGTTGCAATCGGCAGAATCTTCTTTTATGAAAAGGTGGAATATACTGTAAAAAGAGAGAAGGTTGAAGACGTTGAAGCCGAAATCAAACGTTTCGATGCTGCCAAGGTTGTAGCCATCAGCCAGCTTGACAGAATTTATCAGAAGGCTGTCAAGGAAGTTGGCGAAGATAACGCCGAAGTTTTTGAAGTTCATAAGATGATGATGGATGACGAAGATTATCTGGATTCCATTTATAATATCATCCGTGAAGAGAAAGTATGTGCTGAGTTTGCGGTAGCTACTACAGGCGACAATTTTGCAGCGATGTTTGCATCCATGGATGATGCATACATGCAGGCAAGAGCAGCAGATATTAAAGATATTTCCGAGCGTCTGGTTGCAGTTCTGATGGGACGTGACACCGATATGGGCGCTCTGGACGAACCCGTTATTCTGGTTGCAGATGATCTGGCTCCCAGCGAAACCGTACAGATGGATAAGTCCAAGCTGCTTGCATTTGTTACGGAACACGGTTCATCCAATTCTCATACAGCAATTCTTGCCCGCACCATGAACATTCCGGCACTGATCGGTATTCCGATTCAGAAGGAATGGAAGGGCAGAATGGCAGTAGTGGACGGTTATTCAGGAACTATCACCATTGATCCTGATGAAGCTTATGTTGCAGAAATGCGCAAGACCATGGAAGAAGATGAAAAGAAGAGACTGATGTTAGAGCAGTTAAAGGGTAAGGAAACCGTTACTGCCGACGGCAAAAAGTCTATTCATCTGTATGCCAACATCGGCGGCGTGGAAGATACTGCAGCAGCTCTGGCCAACGATGCAGAAGGTATCGGTCTGTTCCGTTCCGAATTCCTGTATCTGCAGTCAGAAGATTTCCCCACAGAAGAAGTTCAGTTCCAGGCTTATAAGCAGGTAGCTCAGAACATGGGTGGTAAGAAGGTTATTATCCGTACTCTGGATCTGGGTGCTGATAAGCAGGCTGCATACTTCAATCTCGGTCAGGAAGATAACCCTGCACTGGGTTATCGTGCAATCCGTATCTGTCTGACACAGCAGGAAATCTTCAGAACACAGCTTCGTGCGCTGCTCCGTGCAAGTGCATTCGGCAACATTTCCATTATGTTCCCCATGATCATTTCACTGGAAGAAGTGAAAGAAATCAAGTCCATTCTGGAAAGTGTCAAAGATGAA
>JBJELP010000203.1:0-9037 GCA_051879215.1 Lachnospiraceae bacterium | reverse complement strand
AGAATAACTTCATAACAGGCTTTCTTTTCATTGTATTCACAGGATAATACCCTTCCGCTGAATGAGAGCAGACGGGCATCCGCATCGTATAATTTTCTGGTCATGTTTTCTCCTTCAAAATCTGTTTATATCATGGGGGCAGATATTTCTACCCCAAACAATATCTTACAGTTTTCTTTCATTTTGCTTAAATGAGTGTATCAGAAATGAATTGCGGAATCAAGACCGTTTGCCTGTTCACAGAAAGAACACAGTTTTCACATTGACAAGTATATATAGAAATCATATAATGTCTATCAAAAGTTCGAGAACTGACAATTAGAATTATTACAGTCAGTTATTTGAATAATTTTGCAAAATAAAACAGGAAGGAGGACCTGTATGGAGTGCTGGAAGTTTGGATTTCAGATCAAATCGTTATCCAATATGATCAAAAAGAAAATCGATGTGCTGAATCGGGATTCGGAGCTGACAGGCTTCCAGGGATTTCTGCTGCGGTATCTGATCATGGAAAGCAGACAGCGGGATGTGTTTCAGCGGGATGTGGAGAAGAGGATGGAAATCTCCAGATCTTCTGTAACCAGTGTTCTGCAGCTCATGGAGAAAAATGGATTTATCGGCAGAGAACCTGTGGATTATGATGCCAGACTGAAAAAAATTGTTGTAACCGATAAGGGACTGGCAGCCGATCAGCATCAGATTGAAACCTTTGATAAAATAGAAGAAATACTCTGTAATGGGATTCCGGAGGAAGATCTTCAGATCTTTCACCGGGTTCTGAATCAGATGAAGCATAATATTGACCCGGATTACACCGGTGGAAAACCAAAGTTTTGTTCTCTGGAGTGTGATTCGGAAGAAAAAATAAAGGAGTAGTTAATTATGATCAAGACGTTGCTTGCTCAGGTTAAAGAGTATAAAAAAGCCTCTTTACTTGCCCCGATGTTTGCCGTACTTGAGGTATTCATGGAAGTATTGATTCCCCTTGTCATGGCTGATATCATTGACAATGGTATTGGAAAGAACAATACCGGGTATGCAATCCGCATGGGTCTGCTGATGCTTGGTCTGGCAATGCTGTCACTGGCTTTCGGTGTGGCGGCCGGACGTTTTGCGGCACAGGCCAGTTCCGGATTTGCCAGAAATCTGCGAAAAGGTATGTTTGAAAATATTCAGACCTTTGCCTTTTCCAATATTGACCGTTATTCCACAGCAGGTCTGGTCACCCGTATGACCACAGATGTTACCAATGTACAGAATGCCTATCAGATGATTCTGCGTATGTGTACCCGTGCTCCCATTACGCTGATCTGTGCACTGGCCATGACCATTTATATCAATGCCAGTCTGTCACGGGTTTTTCTGGTGGCCATTGTTGTGCTGGGAACTGCTATGGCATTCATTGTAAAAACCGCATTCCCTGTATTTAATGCCATGTTCCGGAAGTATGATGCGCTGAATGCCAGCGTACAGGAAAATGTAACCGCAATCCGTGTGGTGAAATCTTATGTCCGTGAAAATCATGAAATCAGCAAAATGCAGAAGGCATGTGCAGAGTTGTGTCTGATGTCTGTAAAGGCAGAAAAAATCATCTGTTATAATATGCCGGTGATGCAGCTGACCGTTTACGGCTGTATGCTGTCCATATCCTGGTTTGGCGCCCATCTGGTGGTCAGCGGTTCCATGACCACAGGACAGCTGATGAGTATGTTTAATTATGTCATGAATATTCTGATGAGCCTGATGATGATATCCATGATCTTTGTCATGCTGACCATGTCCAAGGCATCCATGGATCGTATTGCAGAAATCCTGACAGAAGAAGCAGAAATCAAAAATCCGGAACATCCCGTAAAAACAGTTGCTGACGGATCCATTGAATTTGATCATGTGAATTTCGCATACGGAAAGGATTCGAAAAATGTACTGGAGGATGTTTCCATCCGGATCCATTCCGGTGAAACCATCGGTATTATCGGCGGAACCGGCGGTTCCAAGTCCACATTTGTGCAGATGATTCCCCGTTTGTACGATGCCACAGGAGGGGAAGTCCGTGTGGGCGGACGGAATGTCAGGGATTACGATCTGGAAACCCTTCGTGATCAGGTATCCATGGTTCTTCAGAAAAATGTTCTGTTTGCAGGAACCATTAAAGACAATCTTCGCTGGGGCGATCAGAATGCCAGTGATGAAGAGATTGAACATGTCTGCAGACTGGCTCAGGCGGATGAATTTATTCAGACGTTCCCGGACAAATATGATACATGGATCGAACAGGGAGGTACCAATGTCTCCGGCGGTCAGAAGCAGCGTCTGTGTATTGCCAGAGCCCTGCTGAAGAAACCGAAGATCCTGATTCTGGACGATTCTACCAGTGCAGTGGATACGAAAACAGATTCGATGATCCGGAAAGCATTCCGTGAGGAAATTCCGGATACCACTAAACTGATCATTGCACAGCGTATTTCATCCATCCAGGATGCGGATCGGATTATTGTTCTGGAAGAAGGAAAGATTCATGGTGTGGGAACCCATGAAGAATTACTTGCTTCCAATTCAATTTATCGTGATGTTTATGAATCGCAGATGAAAGGAGGTACGGACGATGAGTAAGTCAGGTGTTGGAGAAAAACAGTCAGCAAATGCGAGTCAGGTCCGTCCTGTGGGGGGACATGGTAAAAAAGGAATGCGGGGAGGTCCGCCCCTTCCGCCCGGAAAAAACCCCTTTCATGTATTGAAACGGATGACCGGTTATGTGCTGCAGTCCTATAAATGGCATTGTCTGCTGGTTATTTTCATGATTTTATTCAGTTCCCTTGCCATGGTTTACGGAAATATGTTTCTGAAATCTCTGATTGATGATTATATTGCACCATTGATCGGTCAGGAAAATCCGGATTTCAGCCGTCTTCTTGGTGCAATTCTGAAACTTGCCGTCATCTATGTTGTGGGCGCCAGCTGTACCTATGGATACAACCGGATTATGGTTCATGTGACCAACGGAACCCTTCAGAATATCCGTGAGCAGATGTTCTGTCATATGGAAACATTGCCCATCCGTTACTTTGATACCCATACCCATGGTGATATCATGAGTATGTATTCCAATGACGTGGATACCCTCCGGCAGATGATCAGCCAGAGTTTTCCTCAGCTGGTTTCCTCCTGTATTACCATTGTCAGTGTCCTGATTTCCATGATTCTGCTGAATATTCCGCTGACTATTCTGACACTTGCCATGTGCGGGGTTATGATTTACTCTGCGAAAACCCTGGGCGGACTGTCTGGTAAGAATTTTATGGCGCAGCAGAAAAATCTGGGTGCCGTAAACGGCTATATTGAAGAAATGATGTCCGGACAGAAGGTGGTCAAGGTATTCTGTCATGAAGAAAAGAGTATTGAGGAATTTAACCGGTTAAACGATGCCCTTCAGGAAAGTGCGGAAAAGGCCAACACCTTTGCTAATATTCTGATGCCGATCAATAACAATCTCGGCAACATCAGTTTTGTACTGTGTATTATCGTCGGATCCATTATGACCATTACCGGATTCGGTGGAATGACAGTTGGTACGCTGGCAAGTTTTCTGCAGTTTAACAAGAGCTTCAGCATGCCGATCGTACAGGTTTCCCAGCAGTTTAATTCCATTATCATGGCCATGGCCGGAGCAGACCGTATCTTTACGCTTCTGGATGAGAAATCAGAAGAGGATGATGGATATGTAAAGCTGGTTCGTGCAGAAATAAAGCCCGATGGAACCATTACAGAAACCGAAAAGCGTACCGGTCGATGGGCATGGAAGCATTACCATAAGGCAGATGGCACAACCACCTACCAGCCCATGGAAGGTCATATTGAAATGGAGCATGTGGATTTTGGTTATGTACCGGATAAAACCGTTCTGCATGATGTGACTCTTTACGCAGAGCCCGGTCAGAAAATTGCATTTGTGGGTGCAACCGGTGCCGGAAAAACCACCATTACCAATCTGATCAACCGTTTTTATGACATCAATGCGGGAAAAATCCGTTACGATGGCATCAATATCAATAAATTCAAAAAGGATGATCTGCGTCGTTCCCTTGGTGTGGTACTGCAGGATACCCATCTGTTTACCGGAACCGTTATGGAAAATATCCGTTACGGACGTCTGGATGCAACGGATGAGGAAGTAAAGGCGGCAGCCCGTCTTGCCAATGCGGAATATTTTATCGAGCATCTTCCCCAGGGATATGACACCATGCTGACCGGAGACGGTGCCAACCTTTCCCAGGGACAGCGTCAGCTGCTGGCCATTGCCCGGGCGGCAGTTGCAGACCCGCCGGTGCTGATTCTGGATGAGGCGACCTCCAGTATCGATACCCGTACAGAGAAAATCGTACAGGAAGGCATGGATCATCTGATGGAAGGTCGGACCGTATTTGTCATTGCCCACAGACTGTCCACCATCAAGAATTCAGATGTCATTATGGTACTGGATCATGGCAATATCATTGAGCGAGGCAATCATGAAAGTCTGATCGCTAAAAAAGGTATTTACTGGCAGCTGTACACCGGTAAGCTGGAACAGGATTAGGATCGATGAGAAAGAATTTTTGTATTTTGTTCCGAGCATACAATTGTGCAAAATGAAAAATTTTCTGTAAGAAATCTGACAATTTTATCAATTTTTACTTTACAACTGTTATTGTCAGAGTTATAATACAGTCAGATGAGAACTTCAGGGCAGGGTGCAAGTCCCTACCGGCGGTACAGCCCGCGAACCCGAGAGGGAGTGATTCGGTGAAAGTCCGAGGCCGACAGTATAGTCTGGATGGAAGAAGTTGTAACAGTCTGACCATATCCACAGGGAGTATGCATAAGCGGATTTTTTGATCGGTATGCATGTATCTGGTTTGATACGATGTAAGATTACATAGATGGTTCGGTATCAAACAGGCGGCCAGGATGGATAAGATTGGATTATTATGAATGATTGAAAGCCCTGAATTTCGGTTCAGGGCTTTTTTTATGGAAAAAATTTTCCCATAAAACGGAAATTTCTTGTGGTTCTCATGACATTAAGAAACAGGAGGAGGACTATGAAACTGCAGGAAATGCCGGATGGTTTTGATGAAAAATACATGCGGATGGCCATGGAACTGGCAAAGCAGGGAAGCGGAAGAGTCAATCCCAATCCTCTGGTGGGAGCTGTAATCGTAAAAGACGGTCAGGTGATTGGTCAGGGATATCATACAAGATACGGAAGCCTGCATGCAGAACGAGAAGCCTTTGCCAGTGTGAAAAAACCGGAGGCAGCAGAGGGTGCGGATCTGTATGTGACATTGGAACCCTGTTGTCATTATGGGAAACAGCCGCCCTGTACAGAGGCTATTATCGAACATGGAATCCGAAGGGTATTTGTGGGTTCTGCAGATCCCAATCCCCTGGTGGCGGGAAAGGGAATTTCATTTTTACGTGACCGGGGCGTTGAAGTTTATGAACATGTATTGCAGGACGAATGTGACAAACTGAACGAGATCTTTTTTTATTACATTCAGAAAAAGCGTCCTTATGTCATCATGAAATACGCCATGACCATGGATGGGAAAATTGCTACATTCAGCGGAAAATCCCGCTGGATCACCGGGGAAGCGGCCAGAAAGAGAGTGCATGAGGATCGAAAACGATGTGCCGGAATTATGGTGGGTATCGGAACGGTGCTGATGGATGATCCCATGCTGAACTGCCGGCTGGAAGATGGCGTGGATCCGATACGAATTGTCTGCGACAGCAGACTGCGGATTCCCCTGGAGAGCCGGCTGGTACAGACCGCAAAGGAAATTCCCACATGGATTGCTGCGGTGAAACCGGAAACAGAACAGCAGGCGGAAAAGGCAGAAAAACTAACAGAACTGGGATGCCGCATTCTTTACACGGACGCGGATACAGAAGGGCATGTGGACCTGAACCAACTGATGGACTTGCTTGGGGAAGCGAAAATAGACAGCATTCTTCTGGAAGGCGGGGCAGATCTCCATGAAGCAGCGCTGCGAAGCGGAATTGTCCGGAAGGTTCAGACGTATCTGGCACCAAAGATTTTCGGAGGCAGCAAAGCCCCTTCACCGGTGGGCGGAATCGGAGTGGATTCACCGGATCAGGCGTGGCTTTTGTCGGAACCGGAAATAACGAAGCTGGGTACAGATATTTTATTGGAAAGTGAGGTCAGTTATCCGTGTTTACAGGAATCGTAGAAGAAAAGGGCAGAATCAAAGGCATTCGTCCCGGTGCAAAATCCTGTATTCTGACCATTGAAGGCAGCAGAATCTTTCAGGATCTGCGAATCGGAGACAGTGTGGCGGTGAATGGCGTATGTCTGACCGCAACATCCATTCAGGGCAACACCTTTACCGCTGATGTGATGCGGGAAACCCTGAGCCGTTCTTCCCTGGGAAGCCTTCATGCAGGAAGTCATGTGAATCTGGAACGGGCCATGGCGGCCAACGGCAGATTCGGCGGTCACATTGTATCAGGACATATTGATGGAACCGGACAAATCCTACGGATCGAAAAAGATGACAATGCGGTGTGGTATACCATCGGAGCCGATCATTCCATCATGCATCTGATCGTGGAAAAGGGTTCCATTGCCATTGACGGAATCAGCTTAACCGTGGCAGCCGTAACATCCGACGCATTTTCGGTATCCATCATCCCCCATACAGCCAGTGAAACCATTCTTTCAGAAAAGAAGGTTGGGGATATCGTGAATCTGGAAAATGATGTGGTAGGAAAATACGTGGAAAAGCTGCTGGGCCTGGCGCCGGAAGATCGGAAAAACGGACAAAAAGACAGGTCGGGAGTGGAAAAACGGACAGAAAGCAAAATTTCTCTGGAATGGCTGGCCGAGAATGGATTTTAGAGATCGGATTTCCGGGAATGGATTTTAGAGAATGGATTTTCAAAGAATGGCTTTCGGAGAATGATTTTTAGAGAATGGCTTTTCAGAGAATGGCTTTCGGAGAATGATTTTGAAAAAATGGATTTAAAATAGAGGAGGAGCAATATGTTTCAGTATAATACAATCGAAGAGGCAATCGAAGCATTAAGAAATGGTGAAATTATTCTGGTAACCGATGACGAAGATAGAGAAAATGAAGGCGATATGATCTGTGCGGCAGAATTCGCCACCACGGAAAATGTCAATTTCATGGCAAGTCATGCCAAAGGTCTGATCTGTATGCCCATGAGCGAAGAACTGTGCAGAAAACTGGATCTTCCCCAGATGGTAACACGCAATACAGACAATCATGAAACAGCATTCACCGTATCCATTGACGGCATTGACACCACCACCGGCATTTCAGCAGTGGAACGTTCCATGACGGCCATGGCATGCGTCCGTGACGATGCAAAACCGGAAGATTTCAGAAGACCCGGTCATATGTTCCCGCTGAAAGCGAAAAAAGGCGGCGTTCTGGAGCGGGAAGGCCATACGGAAGCCACCGTGGATCTGATGAAAATTGCAGGACTGAAGCCCTGCGGACTCTGCTGTGAAGTCATGCGGGAAGACGGTACCATGATGAGAAGTTCCGAACTGCAGGAAAAAGCAGTGGAGTGGGGATTCAAATTTATCACCATTCGTCAGCTTCAGGAATACCGCAGACAGCATGAATGCCATGTAAAACGTGCGGCAAATGCAGAAATGCCCACAAGATTCGGCATGTTCCGGGTTTATGGTTATCAGAACACCCTGAATGGGGAACATCATATTGCTCTGGTAAAGGGAGATATCGGTGACGGCGAAAACGTACTCTGCCGGGTACATTCCGAGTGTATGACGGGAGATGCCTTCGGATCCTCCAGATGCGACTGCGGACAGCAGTATGCAAAAGCCATGGAAGAAATCGAAAAGGAAGGACGCGGGGTACTGGTTTACATGCGTCAGGAAGGAAGAGGAATTGGCCTGATCAACAAAATCCGTGCCTATGAACTGCAGGACCAGGGAATGGATACCATTCAGGCCAATCTGGCACTGGGATTCGAAGAAGACCTGAGAGAATATTCCATTGCCGTGCAGATTCTGAAAGACCTGGGCGTAAAATCCGTTGAACTTCTGACCAACAATCCCCTGAAAATCCAGGATCTGGAAAAGAATGGAATGAAAGTGGTAAAAAGAAGAGCAATTCAGGTGGAAGCAAACCCATTTGATCTGTTCTATCTGAAAACCAAACAGAACAAAATGGGACATCTGCTGAATTACAGATAGAATGGAATTGAATTGAATGAGAAATAGAATCGTTCATCCATGAAAGGTGATATGCTTTGCAGGGGCGGGTGGTCCGAGGGACTACATAAGAGACTTTAATGAAAGAGAAAAGGAGTAACGAATATGAGAGTTTTAGAAGGAAAGATGGTAGCAGGCGACGTGAAAATCGGTATGGTGGCCGCACGATTCAATGAATTTATTGTAAATAAGCTGGTAAGCGGCGCAGAAGACGGTCTGGTACGTCACGGCGTAAACAGCGACAACATCGATCTGGCATGGGTGCCTGGCGCATTTGAAATTCCTTTAATTGCCGGAAAAATGGCAAAAAGCGGCAAATACGACGCAGTCATCGCGCTGGGTGCCGTGATCAGAGGCAGCACATCCCATTACGACTATGTATGTGCCGAAGTATCAAAAGGTATTGCCACCGTATCTCTGGGCAGCGATATTCCGGTATTATTCGGTGTACTGACTACAGACACCATCGAACAGGCCATTGAAAGAGCCGGAACGAAAGCAGGAAATAAAGGATATGACTGTGCCCTTAGTGCAGTGGAAATGATCAACCTCATCCGGGAAATGGAGAAGTAGGATTTTTACTGTTAAACGGAATAAAAGTGTGGAAGGCTGGCTTTCAGGTCAGCCTTCTATTATGCTATTATGTGGATCTATTATATGAAAGAGAAGCCATGGAAACTGATTCCATGGCTTCTTAAAAAAAGTTCAAGATATATTGCTAACTTCCCAGGAATTGTTATACTCAATCTGATTTCTTATATTACCAAACAG